>JAJRVA010000259.1 GCA_024277485.1 Deltaproteobacteria bacterium
CGGAGGCAAGTTCGGCAACTTCCTGGTTGCTGACAAGGCCGAGAACCTCGACAACATCATCGACCTGAACTGTTTTCCCGCAATAGGAAAAAATCTGATCCAACAGGCTGAGGCCGTCACGCACGCTTCCTCCGGCCTCTCTGACAATGATATTCAAGGCGGCCGGCTCAATGGTGGCGCCCTCTTTTTCAACTATTGATTGAAAATAGCCGGCAAGCTCTCCGGTATTGATCCGCTGCAGTTCATACCGCTGACAACGGGAGAGAATGGTGACCGGGATCTTGTGGAGCTCGGTCGTGGCAAACATGAAGTAGACATGCTCGGGAGGCTCTTCAAGCGTCTTCAGCAGCGCGTTAAACGCCTCGGTTGTCAGCATGTGCACTTCATCGATGATGATAATCTTGTATCGCGACCCGGTGGGCAGGAAGCGGATATTTTCCTTCAGCTCACGGATCTCCTGAATACCGCGGTTGGATGCACCATCGATCTCAGTAAGATCGACGCTGCTGCCGCTGTTGATCTCCACACAGGAAGTGCACGTATTGCATGGTTCCGCCCCCCCCTGCTGTTCGCAGTTGAGCGCTTTGGCCATGATACGCGCCAGGGTGGTTTTCCCCACCCCCCGGATACCACTGAATATCATTGCATGGGCAACCCTGTTCTGCTCAAGACCGTTCTGCAGTGTCTGAACAACAGCTTTCTGGCCGACAACCTCGCTGAAAAAACGTGGTCGTGATTTTCTGGCTAAGACTACGTAAGACAAGGTGTGTTACGGATGAAGAGATTTATAAAAAAGCATAGTAACAGGATAATAGAACAGAAGCTGCCAGGCAAGTGGATATATTGCTTCCAGGCAAAAAAACAAGGTCTGCTGCTAACGGTATCACATTAAACCCAAGCTGAATTCACCATCAGGCAGAGGTGCCACAGATTTATAGAGTTACGCAGGTTAACTGTATCCCGATACGGCACCGCACACATCCATTCTCACCCTGTAATCAGGCCAAGGGGCTGCAGATCTGTGCTGTTAGTCCGGCCCCCGCCATAGCCGCCCACTATGCGGCCTGGAGGAACTGTGCAAAGATGGGGTGCCTGGGCCTGATTATAAAAAAGGATAGCCGGGCGCCCCTGTATCACACAAAGAGTTTCACTGCCGCTGCTTCCTCCCGGACCTGACGGGGTTCGTGATTCTTTGTTGCACAGGACCCGGCTATCACATCCAAGTCATCTGTATGGCGGAGAGGGTGAGATTCGAACTCACGGTACTTGCGTACACACGCGTTCCAGGCGTGCACCTTAAGCCACTCGGTCACCTCTCCGAACTTTGGCCTTCAGCCTGTGAGACTCAGAGATAAAAAATCCCCCCAGCATCAACCTGAAAAAAGAATTATTAATCCGTCCGCATTTTTTTTACAATAAAAAAAGTCTGATTATCGACGCTTTTGAAAGAAAAGCTGCAAAATTTCGCGGCAGTCTTTTTCCAGCACACCACCGGTTACGGAAAAGGTGTGGTTCAGCCTGCCGTCAGTCCCGATGCGGTACCTGGAAACTATCGCACCGGTTTTCGGGTCTGCAGCCCCGTAAACAAGTCTTTCCACGCGGGCATGCACCAGTGCCGAGGCACACATTACGCAGGGCTCCAGGGTAACATAGAGTGTGGTGCCTGGAAGTCTGTAATTTTTAAGCCTCTTTGCAGCATGCCGCAACACACGTATTTCTGCATGTCCGGCCGGATCGTGGTTTCGGATGGTGTTGTTGCCGGCAGAGGCCAGAACCACCCCGCCCCCATCCGCGAGGACTGCCCCGACAGGAACCTCTCCAAGTGCGGCAGATTCAGCAGCTCTCAACAGAGCGACTTTCATCATGGCGGTATCTTTTTCAGCGGTCATACTCTCTTAAATTCCAGGAATTACCCTGTTTTGCAAGAACATATAAAAGAAAAATACAATCAGGGTTTACTTTTACTGAGAATCATTTATAATTACAAAAAAGGAATTTAATTACACGATTCGACATTACAAGGTTACCATGAATCCATCAAGTTACCCGATTCTCATTTACGGATGCCAGGATGAATGCCGCAAAGGTATAGACAAGGCCCTCTCCGGATTTTCCCAACTTAACTACATTGCCAGGTCAAGGGAATTCAAGGAAGAGGTGAAGAAAAAGCATTACAATGTCATTATCATGGACGTCAACGGTGAGGAAACCAGCACGCTCAAGCAACTCAAACTGGCCCACAACCAGCTACCCCACACACCCATTATTATATTCAGCAAGTCCGAAAAAGCACAGTTCATTGTCGAGGCTGTGAAAAACGGGGCATACGATTTCATTGCTGCACCGTATACACCGGAGAGAATACAACTTGTTGTCCAGAGAGCCATCGAACAGAGGCGGCAGCAGAATGAGATCGACTATCTCCGCGGGAACCAGGATGTTGTCTATGACTTTGACAGGATTGTCGCGGAAAGTCCGTCGATCAAAAGAATCATCACCAGCCTGAAAAAATTTGCCGGAACAGACTCAACAATTCTTATTACCGGTGCAACGGGAACCGGGAAAAGTTTTCTCTCCGGCACGATTCATTTCAACAGCCCCAGAAAAAAACAGCCTTTTGTCAAGATAAACTGCGCCAATATACCTGAAAATCTTCTTGAGAGTGAATTGTTCGGGCATGAAAAAGGCGCGTTCACCGGGGCCGACAAACAGCGTATCGGAAGGTTTGAACAGGCAAACGGGGGAACGATTTTTTTAGATGAAATCGGCGAGATAAGCATGGAGATCCAGTCCAAGCTTCTCCGGGTACTCGAAGAAAAATCGTTTGAACGTGTCGGTGGTAACAAGACCATAACCGTTGACGTGCGGATAATCGCCGCGACCAACAAGAACCTGACCGAACAGATGACCGAGGGAAAATTCCGCGAAGATCTTTACTACAGGATTAATGTCTTGCCGGTCCACCTTCCCTCGCTCAAGGAGCGCCCGGACTGTATAGAGAAACTGTCAGAGGTGCTGCTCCGAAAAAGCTGCGGCAACCTGAAAAAAAAGATCAACGGCTTTTCAGATACCGCCATGGAGATCATCAAAGGCTATAACTGGCCCGGTAATATCAGACAGCTGACCAATACGATTGAACGGGCCATAATCCTGGAAGAGACCGATGTCATCAGGCCGGAAAGCATCTCCATTCCCAACTACCACAGACCGACCATTCCCGCGGACTCCTACGAACCCCTGGAGGCGCACGAAAAGGAACTGATCCTCAAGGCTCTCAGGGACAACCTGTGGGTCCAGAAAAATGCAGCCAAACGCCTCGGCATAAGCCCCAGGGCACTGAACTACAAGGTGAAAAAATTCGGCATCACCCACCCCAACTGGCGCAAGAACCGTTAATCAGGGGGCTTTTCACCGTACCGCTCTTCGAAACTCTTGTAGTAACGGCGCCCTGTTTCCGGGCTGGCGGGATCTTCAGCCAGCTTTCTCTCAATGCTTCCCGGCAGGTTGAATACGCTCCTGCCGGTAACAAGTTCATATCCGGCAACTGCCAGAAAAACGACCGCAAACACAAGTAAAACCTTTTTCAGGGTGCTGAAAAAGGTTTTACTTGTGTAACCTAAAACAGCACATACAACCGCAGCGCCGAGCAGAAAATACCAGTAGGTGGAAACAAAACCAGGAAGTGAATGTAACATAACTCGACCTTCTGACCTGTGTTAAGCTGATAGAGTAAAAAAGGTGCCTGCGCCGAACACCTCTTTACCAGGCTGCAACCTGTGAGGCGTCACGCGAAAACGTCATCATCTCCGACCGGGGTCTCTCCGGCCCTGTACATCAGCGGACAGCTTTTGCCATTGCCCTTTGAAAGGCACCAGCAGATCTTTCTATCACACCATCATTCACGCAAAATGCCAGCCTGAAATAACCGGGGGCCCCGAATCCCCTGCCGGGAACGGCAAGTATTTTTTCCTGCTGCAGAATCGAACAGAATTCAACATCATCATCAATGGGCGACTTCGGAAAAAGATAAAAGGCCCCCCGCGGCTTGACATACTCATACCCTGCTTCATCAAGGATTGCGCAGAAAACCTCTCTTCGCCGCGCGTAAACCGAGGTGTCGACCGAGACATCCTGCAGCCGTTCCACAACTCGCTGCATCAGGGCCGGAGCATTGACAAACCCTAAAATACGGTTTGCCAGGGTCAGGGCATCGACAAGAGATTTTTTGTCCTTGATATCCGGATGAACCGCCAGGTACCCGATCCGTTCGCCCGGCAGGGACAGGTCCTTGGAATAGGAAGAAATGACAATGGAATTACTGGTCGCCTCCATGATGGACGGCACTTCATTGTCATCAAAGATGATCTTCCGGTAGGGTTCATCCGAGACCAGGTAAATCGTCTTGCAGCACCGGTCGCCGAAACCATCAAGGAGCCTGCCGAGGCGCCTGATGGAATCGCGGGAATAAATCTGGCCGGTCGGGTTGTTGGGACTGTTGATGAGAACAGCCTTGGTCCGGTCGGTCAGGGCTGCCTCAATGGCCTCAAGATCAAGGTTGAACTCGCTGTCAGTCGGCACCACCGTGGTCACACCGCCATGATTGTCCACATAAAATTTGTATTCCACAAAAAAAGGCGACAGGATAATCACCTCGTCCCCGGGATCCAAAATCGACTTGAGCAGCACGTTCAACGCCCCTGCCGCTCCACAGGTCATGAGCACGTCCCCCTGGTCGATACCCACGCCCTGTTCTTCCGAGAGCCGGTGCGCCAGGGCTTCCCTGACATAGGGATACCCGCCATTGGGCATGTAGGCATGCGCACCGGGCTGGTCATGTTCAGCAAGATCCTGCAGAACCTCGGCAAACTTCGGCGGCGGCGGCACATCGGGATTTCCGAGACTGAAGTCAAAAACATTGTCGGCACCGTGTTCAGCCTTCATCCTGGCTCCCTCTTCAAACATTTTCCTGATCCAGGAGGACTGCTCCGCAAACAAACTCATTTTCTGTGCAACTGTCATGATCTCTTCCTTTCCTGTTCGTGTTTATCGTACGTTGTTATATTTTTTCTTGAAATAATCGTATGCCTGATTGATTTCCTTCATCTTCTCTTCCGCAACCCTCTGGAACTCTTCACCCAGGTGGCTCACCTTGTCCGGGTGATACTGCATGCTGAGCTTACGATAGGCCTTTTTTATGGCCGTGTAATCAGCTCCCGGTTCCAGTCCCAGGACAGCCAGATACTGTTCTTCCGCCTGCATGCCTGTGGCAGCCTCCTGCTGCTGCCGGTACATGTATTTCGCCTCAATGGTCCGCTGGTCATACACGGAAATCTGGAGAAATGATGCCATCCGCCTGGCCTGCTCCAGTTCGCTTTCCAGGGGAGGCTGCTTGGTATGGATTATCTGGTATATCAGTTCAAGCAGGATCAGGCGGGGCTCATAGGCAAAGGTGTTCCTGAACTCGGCTAAAAGCTCCTCCATTCCTGTCTCATTATCGCGGGCCTCCTTGATCAGCTGCTTGACCCAGTACATCTGGTCCTGGTTGTAGCGCAGGTTGTACTGGAAAAAGTTGAGCATGGTCTGCAGCTCGGCCTTGGTGAAATGACCGTCAGCCTGCGCTATTTTGACCAGGATATTGACCAGCAGGAAGACAAACCGGTTATGGGACTCGGTCTGGGAGGCCTCGTATGAACTGATGCGGCTCTGGATGTAATAGCTGAAGCCGAAAAAGGCCGCTGCCAGCAGCAGAACACCTATGAAACCTGAAAAAAAGAGGAAACCCAGCAGGTTGAAAAGGGCCGGCGCACCGCCGGTAGCAAGGGCCACCAGCGCTGCCAGCAGCAGGCAGCCGCCGCACCCGGGTTGATTATGTCGCCTGTATTGCATCAGAAATTATAAAAAGAGTAACTCAGCGTGCTGAGCTGTTGTAGTAAAGCAGGAATGTTACCACTCCGGCTCCTGAATTTCACTGCCATTTTGGCCAAACAGCGCTGCGACAAACTCCTGCGCATCAAAATCACGCAGGTCATCCACCTGTTCACCAATGCCGATAAACCGGACCGGAACACCGGTTTCGCGGCACACGTTGACAATGATTCCCCCCTTGGCCGTGCCGTCCAGCTTGGTCAGGGTCAGGCCGGTGATCCCGACTGTCTCGTTAAAGAGCTTTGCCTGTGAAATGCCGTTCTGGCCAGTGGTGGCATCAAGTATCAGCATAACCTCGTGGGGCGCATTCTCAAGTTTTTTGCCAATGACGCGCTTGATTTTTTTCAGTTCTTCCATGAGGTTGACCTGGGTATGCAGGCGTCCGGCGGTATCGATGATGATAACATCAAATCCCCGTGCCTTGCCGAACTCCATGCCGTCATAGACAACAGAAGAAGGGTCAGCGCCCTGTTTCTGGGCAACGACTTCGACCCCGATACGCTCTCCCCATATTTTCAACTGGTCAATGGCCGCGGCCCGGAAGGTATCTCCGGCCACCAGCAGCACCGACTTGCCTGCCCGGACAAACTTGGCAGCGATCTTGCCGATACTGGTTGTCTTGCCGACCCCGTTGACACCGACCACCATGATGACAAAGGGGCCGGATTCGGGCATGACCATTTCCGGCGGCTGATCCGACTCCTGCAGGTAGGACAAAATCTTTTCCTGGAGAATACTTTTCAGTGCCTGCGGGTCCTTGAGGGCCTTGCGGCTGACCTCTTTTTTCACGTCATCAAGCAGTTCAATGGTGGTGGCGACTCCCAGGTCGGCCGTTATCAGTATCTCTTCAAGGTCGTCATACAGCTTCTGGTCGATTTCCTTTTTGCCCAGGAACAGTGTGTCCAGGCGGTAGACAAACGATGTGCGTGTCTTGCTGAGTTTCTGCTGCAGCCGTTTGAACAGGGAAACGCGGTCCGGCTTCTGTCGGTCCGGCTGTGCGGGCGGCGCCGGCTCCGCCTCGACATGGGTGTCATCCTGTTCAGGAGGACCGGTTTCCTCCAGCACGGCAGTTCCGGCCTTCTCTTCAACTTCCGCCGCAGTGTCCGGGACGGTATCTTCAGGAATCTCCCGCCCGGGAATCTCGGTGTCGGTCACTTCTTCTTCAGGCGCCGTACTCTCCACAGCGCCCTTGGCAGACAGGGCGGAATCCTCATCTTCCCGCGGCTTCTTTTTTTTCTTGAACCAGCCAAGCATTATACACTCACCTTTTTTTCCAATGCAATATCAAGAGCCTCACTGATGGTATGCACATAGTGAAAAACAACGCCTTCACGCACATCCTCAGGAATTTCATTCACATCCTTTTCATTGAGCACAGGGAGAATCAGCTCCCTGATATCAGCCCGCAGGGCCGCCAGAACCTTTTCACCGATACCGCCGACCGGCAGCACATCCCCCCGCAGGGTAATTTCTCCGGTCATGGCGACATCGCTGCGAACCGTCCGTCCCGTGATGACGGAAACAAGCGAGGACACCATGGCAACACCGGCAGAGGGACCATCCTTGGGGATTGCACCTTCCGGTATGTGGACGTGCAGGTCGATTTCCGCAAACCGTGCCTCGTCAATGCCGAGGTCAGCGGCATGGGAGCGGATATAGGTCAGGGCGGCCGTGGCGGATTCCTTCATAACATCACCAAGCTTCCCGGTGAGGATAAGGCCGCCCTTCCCCTTCATGAGCGATGTCTCGATAAAGAGTATCACCCCTCCCACAGGCGTCCAGGCAAGCCCGGTCGCAAGACCAAGCCCCCAGGTTCGGGCCTTCATTTCCGGGAAATACCGTATGGGACCCAAGAAATCATACAGATTTTCAGTGGTAACCACGATCTTGTCCATCCTGCCACGGGCGATTTCACTTGCCACGCCCCGGCAGATTGCGGCAAGCTCCCGCTCCAGGTTGCGGACCCCGGCCTCCCGCGTATAGGACCGTATGATCTGGCGGATAACCTCCTCGCCGACCTCCAGGTCATCTTCGCTCAGGGCGTGGGCCTCGAGCTGCTTGCCAAGCAGGTGCCGGGTCGCGATCGCCACTTTTTCATACTCGGTATACCCCGGCAGTTCGACCACCTCCATCCTGTCCCTGAGCGGACCGGGAATGGTATCAAGAACATTGGCGGTCGCGACAAACATCACCCTGGAAAGATCAAACTCTATATCCAGGTAATGATCGGTAAAGGTCGAATTCTGTTCCGGATCAAGCACCTCGAGCAGGGCCGATGACGGGTCGCCGCGGAAATCACTGCCCAGCTTGTCAATTTCATCCAGCAGGAAGACAGGATTATTTGTGCCGGCCTTTTTGAGGCTCTGTATTATCCGGCCGGGCAATGCGCCGATATAGGTCCTCCGGTGGCCCCGTATCTCGGCCTCATCGCGAACACCGCCCAGGGACACCCTGACAAACTTTCTGTTCATGGTCCTGGCAATGGACTGGCCGAGTGACGTCTTGCCCACACCGGGCGGTCCGGAAAGACAGAGAATCGGCCCCTGGACATCCTCTTTCAGTTTTCGGACGGCCAGGAACTCAAGAATTCTTTTCTTGATCTTTGCCAGCCCGTAATGATCCTTGTCCAGGTCCTGCCGGGCCTGGTCCAGATCAAGGGTATCTTTGCTTGAAGTTGTCCAGGGAAGATCGAGAATCCAGTCAATATAGTTCCTGGAAACAGTGTACTCGGGCGATGACGGCGGTATCCTCTCCAGCCGGCCCATCTCCTTGTCCACGGCAGCACGGGCGATTTCAGTCAGGCCGGTCTCGTCAACCCGGCGGCGGAGTTCCTTTATCTCAACCTGTTCATCCTGGTCTTCACCGAGCTCTTTTTTGATGGCATCCAGCTGCTGGCGCAGGTAAAATTTTCGTTGTTTCTCGTCCATGTCCTTCTTAAAGGACTCCTGCAGCTTGTTGCTCATCTCTGCCGTTTCTATGCGCTTGTTCAACTCTCTTGCGGTTTCATGCAGCAGGTCATGCAGAGACTCGATTTCAAGCATTGCCTGTTCTTCGGCAACACTGAGGTTCAACTGGGAAATAACCATGTACGCCGTATGAAAATGGTTTTTCAGCGCATTGACGGTTACAAGCATTTCCGGGGGAAGCTGGAGAAGCTTGACAAGTTTTTTGAACTGGTTCCGGATGTTGAGGACCAGGGCGTCGATCTTTTTGTCCTCAACCATCTCCATGGATACCTCTTTGACCCTGGCCCGGAGATACGGTTCCCGGTCAATATACTCTTCAATTTCAATCTTCCGGACTCCACTGACAAGGACCTGGTAGTATCCCTCGTCAATTTTGGTCAGCTTATGGATATAGCCGAGGAGCCCGATACGATACAGGTCATCTTCGGTGACATCCCGGTCAGCGACAATTTTTTCACTCCTGTTGGATACCAGGCCGATCATCCTCTCATGCAGAAGCGCCTCATCAATAAGCTTTTTGGATGACTCGCTGGCAACCTGGAGGGGAAAGCCCATGCCTGGGAAAAAAACAAAACCGTTGAGCGGCAGAACTGGAAGTATATCGGGAACTGGCAGGCTCAGGGGATCAACATTCTTTTCCTGCCCGGACTGCTGGTTTGCCATTATTTATCTCCAGTGGAAATTGTGATGTTGACTTTGCCTCTTTTCACCTTCTTGGGCAGCACGATTGTCAGGATGCCGTCTTTATAGGATGAGGTTACCTGGTCAACCTCAACTGCGCCGGGCAGGGATACCGTCCGGTCAAAGGATCCGGATTCAATCTCAAGCTGGTGCACGCAATCAATGGACTTGCGCGCCGGAAGCAGTTTGCGGCCACAAATCCGTACCTGTCCCTCACCAGCTGTAACAGACAGGGTTTTCCCGTCTGTCCCGGCAACATCGGCATAGACGCTGAACTCGTCTGCAGACTCATAGATATCGATTGCAGGGTAACGGGCACCGGACTCCGGGGACATCATGCGTGCAATGGACATGTTACGGAACATGCGCCCGGTCTGGATCTGCATTTCCTCAAGTTCTTTCAGGAGTTTTCTGCTCAACGGATCCAAAACTACCTCCACGGGGAATAAAGATCACTGGTCATTATGAATAAGCTGGGCTTTTCAGAACAGCCTCAATCAAAATAAACATAATACCTGGTATGGCAAATTCTTTCAGGAAAATCAGCCCGTATATTTCACAGGGAACGTAACGGGACACCCTTAACAGTTTCGCAGTCCCGACATGCCGGGATGCAATATGCGGTCAGGAGCCATCGTACTGCAGAACAAGCCCTTCGGTCGATTCGAGCAAGGAAAGACCGGCAGGGACAAGGAGCTGAAAAATCGGGCGTCCGAAAAAAAACAGTTCGTCAGACAGGGAGAATCGAAAAGTCCGGACAGCGCCGGATCGTACTTGAAGGTCCCGGTTCACCAGGTCAGTCAGGTCTGCCAGGACTTTGTGACGCTGTTTTTTCTCGGCCAACTGAGCACGCAGCAGCGCGATGTCCGGCACAGGGCAGTTGTCTTCATGTTCTCTCATCAGGCTGAAAACGGGGTGGCTCTCCGGGACAAAATCAAAACGGGTAACCAGATCCCTGCCCGTGATCCCGAGCACATCATCAGGGTCCCAGCATTTGAGCAGCCTGCAGGCAAGGGGGCGGGAGCGGTAAATGGTACAGGTAGATGTCCCGCTGTCCAGAAACGTGCAGCGCCAGTCACTACCCTTTCCCTGTATTTTCAGCACTTCTTCGCGGGCGGGAGCGGGTTCCTCAGCAAGCGGGAAAAAAATATACTCACCACGGCGGATTGTAATCATATCACCGGGGCTGAGCACGCCCGACTCCACAAGCCGCCGGTCGGCTGTATGGAGTGCAGGGCCACCCTTTCGGCAGCAGGTACCGCAACAATCACAGGCAGACTTTGTCATCGGGCAAGGACTTTCTTGATGACCCTGCCCAGGTCCTCAAGCTGGTATGGCTTGGGCACAACGCCGTCAAAACCGTAATCATGATGGTTTGCCAGTATGGGATCGCCGTGATACCCGCTTGAGACAACCACTCGTGCGTCCGGATCCATTTTTTTCAGTTCCTGGACCGCCTCTTTCCCCCCCATGCCGCCGGGAACCGTCAGGTCCATGATGACGGCGTCAAACGGTTGCCCATTTTGCATGGCCTGCCGGTATTTTTCCAGGGCGGCTTTTCCCTCTCCGGCAGTATCGGTTTCATAACCAAGATATTCAAGCAGGCTTGTCACGGCATCACGGACAAACTCTTCATCATCCATAACCAGGATCCTGCCCTGCCCTGCCAGGTCTTCCTCTTCCCGGCGTTCCTCCTTCTCCGGTTCCGCGTCAGAGGCCGGCAGGTAGATCGTAAACGTCGCCCCCTTGCCGAATTCCGAGTCGGCTGTTATCAGCCCACCATGCTTTATAATGATGGAATACGCCGAACTGAGCCCTAAACCGCTTCCCTTTTCCTTGGTTGTAAAGAATGGGTCAAAAATCCTGGCAAGCTGTTTCCTGGGGATACCGAGCCCCTCATCCTCAACTTCGATTTTAATGTACCTGCCGGGAGGCAGGAGCAGGTTATCCGCCTTGGTCAGAGTTACATTTTCCGCCCTGACACGGCAGTTGCCGCCTTCCGGCATGGCATGGGATGCGTTGATGACAAGGTTATTGATAACCTGGTTTATCTGGCCCGGATCAACATCGGCATTCCAGAGATCCTCAGCCAGGATACAGGCACATTTCACCTTGGATCCACGCAGGACAAACGTCGCAGCGTTTTCAATAATCTTACCAAGGGCGACTGTCTTCTTGTCCGGCTCCCCCCCCTTGGCAAAGGTGAGAAGCTGCTGGGTCAGCTCCCTGGCCCCCCCGATGGCTTTTTCCGTGTCAGCCAGTCTCTTCTGCAGCCTGGCATCATCCCTGCTCTCCATTTTCGCCAGCGAAATATTACCTAATACCGCGGTGAGGAGATTGTTGAAGTCATGGGCAATGCCGCCGGCAAGTATGGATGCCGTCTTCAGTTTTTCATTTTTCTGCAGTTCTTCTTCCACCTGAAGCCTCTGGCTGACATCCCTGAAAATCCCCTGGATCATTTTCTGGCCGCCGAAGTCAAGAAAACTTGAACTGACCTCCACGGGAACACGGCGGCCGCTCTTGTGCCTCAGGTGAAAAATCCTGCCGCCGGAAAATTTGGCATCCTCCTGGTAGCCGAGGATGAATTCAAGGAGATCGGGTTCACCCTTGGGCTGCAATTCAGACAACTGCAGGCCGATGAGTTCTTCTGCTTCACAGCCGGTCAACTCCTTTGCCTTTCTGTTGACATCGGTAATAATTCTTGTCCTGGCATCTATGATAAAGATGGGATCACCGGCCATTTCCACCAGGGAACGGTATTTTTCTTCGGAACGCTGCAGGTCCTTTTCCGCATCCCGGCGCCTGCGGATATCTTCCTGGAGCTGAATATTGGCCGCTGTAAGCTCTGCCGTTCGCTGCTGGACAAGCTGTTCCATTTCCTCCTTGTGCTGCAGGAGTTGCGTTTCAGCCTGCTCCCGTGCCGCCATGTTTCGTGACAGCTTGAACAGGCTGACCAGAAAGGCCGACAGGATCACAAAGGTAACGCCGTATATAATGAGGGCGGAGCGCCGGATCAGGTCGGCGAACAATCTCTTTATATCGGTAATATCGTAGTAGAGCTCAAAGGCGCCGACCACCTTGTCGTTTCCCCAGATAGGGATATATGTCTCAACGACATCGGAGGAGAGAACCCGCCCTTCAAGGGATTTCATGTCCTTGCGGATAATTTTTGTAAAGTTCTTGCCGCGCATGACAAGACTTGTGAAATAATCATTGTGATTCATGGTCCCGATATCCGCAGGCTCGGAGGAGTAGAGTATTTCGCCTGTTGCAGAGAAAACATTGACCTTTTCAAGGGAAAAGTTCTCAATGACTTCCGAGATTTCGTCAACAAGGTCAAAGGTGATGTGTTCCCTGGTCAAATTGTCGCTGGGAATGTCAAAGTACATCGAAAAATGGTTTGCGACCCGCCTGGCATGGAGTTCAGCATCGCTGATCAGCAGATTGTCGATGGCGGGATACAGGTAACCAAAGGTAAAAAGCGGCAGGAACAGGGCTGTCGCAAAAGACAGGAAAAGAAAAAAGATGAGAAGTTTTGACCTGAACATCAATCCGTTCTCTGTGTATGTATTAAGCACGGGGTGTCAAGCAACATTGGCTCCTGCCTGCAAATTTATCCGGCCTTACGGAACGATATTCTCAGTCTCCGCTCTCTGTGAAAAGTGTGGCCCCCTCGACCACGAGAGGATGTCGGACCTCAAAATTAAATATTGGCACGATTCATGACAAAAGTCAAAAAATTTACCGGATTGTACGGGGAAGCGGCCGTGTCATTCCTGAAAAAACAATATGATGCAATGATCAGAAGTAAACCGTACCATTATCTCTTGCTTTTCAGATCACCGGAATTAGTGTATAGCACTGAAATTCGAAACCAGTATAACCAGGCAAACTTTTCTATACATTTGGAGATACATCATGGGACAATCTTGCGGCAAGACATGCGTACCGGAACAGCAGGCATCGTGCGGACCGGAGCAGAAATCAACCTGTGGCTCGGCAGAAGCAAATGCTGCCATAGCACAACAGGATATCTCCATCACCAGGTCGCTTGGCAAAATAAAGAACAAAATTCTCGTTATGAGCGGCAAGGGCGGCGTCGGGAAATCGACCGTGGCCGTCAACCTTGCTCTCGGCCTTGCGAATCGCGGTTTCAAGGTCGGTCTGATGGATGTTGACCTGCACGGACCGGACATCTGCAGGATGCTGGATCTGACAGATCCCCTTCAGCCCCCGGAAAACCCCGGTGATCTCGTGCCGCCCCTTGTCTATAATGACAAACTCAAGGTCGTCTCCCTTGAGTACATGATGAAAGACCGGGACGAGGCTATTATCTGGAGAGGTCCTCTGAAAATACAGGCGATCCGCCAGTTTGTATCGGACATGGACTGGGGTGAGCTTGATTACCTGATAGTGGACGCCCCTCCGGGCACGGGAGACGAACCTCTTTCCGTTGCTCAGACCATCAAGGGAGTTCAGGCTCTTGTGGTAACTACTCCGCAGAGTGTGGCCCTGGCAGATGTCCGCAAGTCCATTAATTTCTGCAAAACCGTTGAAATGCCGGTTATCGGAGTCGTTGAGAACATGTCCGGCTTTGTCTGTCCGCACTGTGAGGAAACAATTAATATATTCAGCTCCGGCGGCGGTGAACAGACAGCCCGTGCCTTTGACCTGCCGTTCCTTGGCCGGGTGCCGATGGATCCCCGGGTTGTTATTGCAGGCGACACCGGCAACCCGTATCTTTCTTCAGACGAGAAAACCCCGGCAACTGAGGCCTTTGGATCCATAGTAGACGCTGTTGTCCAGCGCGTACCTGCCACTGCGAAAGCAAGCCTGGAAACAGTAACTCCCCTGGACACAGGCTGCGGTTGAGGGCCTGACGGATGCGACCCTGAGCGGTGTGACTGCTGAGCAGGCTGAAGCTGCTGAGGCGGAAGGCTGTCAGGTGATGTTTGTTTCTGCTAACAGCCTGACAGTTTAGACTGCCGCCAGACAAATAAGTCAAAAAATAAGAATATAAGGAACCCTGACCAATGCGTATCGAGCAAGTTACCGTCGGCATGATGTCTGTCTGCTGTTATATCGTATCCTGCGAAGAGACCGGTGATGCGGCTGTCATTGACCCCGGAGGAGATGAAGAAAAAATTCTCAGCCTGTGCAGTGAGGGGCACTTGAACGTAAAGTATATTATCGACACCCACGGACACCCGGATCACGTTTGCGGCAACGGCAGAATTAAAGAGGCAACCGGTGCTGAAATACTCATGCACCCGGATGATGCTGTTTTTTTCTGGCAGCCTGAAGTCAAGGAGTACTTTGCCATGTTAGGCCTGACGGAGTCACCCGAGCCTGACAAGCTTATCAGGGATGGAGACATCATCACCATCGGTACGGTGGAACTGCAGGTCATTCATACACCGGGACATACACCGGGCGGCATCTGCCTGTATAACTCCCCGGACTGTTTTACCGGAGACACTCTTTTTGTGGGTGGTGTCGGCCGGACCGACTTTCCCGGCGGATCAACTGAAGAACTGCAGGAGTCCATCCGGAAAAGGCTGCTGACCCTGCCGCCTGAAACCGTTGTCTGGCCCGGTCACGGTTATGGCGGCAGCAAGTCTACCATAGAGACCGAGGCGCAGAGCAACCCTTTTCTGACCGGGACAGGCTTCTAAAACTATGTTAGCCTGAACCCTATAACAGCTATAGAATATGCGTGAAATAATTCTCGGCACAACCGGGCACGTCGACCATGGCAAAACAAGCCTCATCAGGGCCCTGACCGGCATTGAGACCGACCGCCTGAAGGAGGAAAAAAAACGGGGCATCACCATTGAACTCGGCTTTGCCCACCTTGATCTTCCCTGCGGCCACCGTATCGGTATAGTTGACGTTCCCGGTCATGAAAAATTTGTCCGCAACATGGTAGCCGGTGCGGCCGGCATGGACCTGGTTGCCTTTATCATCGCTGCCGACGAAGGTGTCATGCAGCAGACCAGGGAA
>JAJRVA010000260.1 GCA_024277485.1 Deltaproteobacteria bacterium
GGGTCCAGGGAATGCTTCAGACAAAAGAAGGTGAGCCGGTTAAAAACGCGTATCCATTTGCCAATCGCCATGCTGCAGCAAAAAAAATACCGGATTATGTCGGGGCATGGACGGACAGGAGCGGTGCATTTACTCTTTACCTGCCCGAGGGAACATACTATTTTGGCATGGCCCGGACTTTTCCCCCGGGCGTGGAAAGTGTTCCAATGCTGAAACTTTCCATTGACAGTGACGCCAAGAATAACAATATTGTAATTAAAGAATAACTGCTACTCGCATCGATGTAAAATCGCTGTTTTCAGGAGCACAGCATGAAAAAAATCATACTCTTCGCACTTGCAGCCCTGGTAGTGCTGTCGGGCACCGGTTCCTTTGCCTGTGTCGGCAAAACACTTGTTATCGGTTCGCTCACTTCGCCCAATGACAGATTGCTGGCCCAGATGATGGCTGTAATCATTAATGAGAGAACCGGTACCACTGTCAACGTGGAGTACTATGACAGTCAGGATAAACTGTATGAGGCGGTCAAGAAGAAAGAGGTCAATATTCTGTCTGAAAACACGGGCCGTGCCGTGCGGTTCCTGGGGCTTGAGGTGAGTGGCGCTGCGGACAGTATATACGCGACAGTGAAAAAAGAATACAAGCAACAGCTGAAGCTGGTCATGCTGAAGCCGTTTGGCACGTCCCCGGTCACATCCGGGAATGAAGCGTACCAGGATGTTCCGGTCATTGATGCCGACATCCTGGTTGATTATCCTGCCCTGCCCAGGGTGCTCAACAAGCTGGCCGGAATCATGCAGAAAAGGAACTATGCGAAACTGATTGCCTCTGTAGAGTCAGGAGACAAGCCGAATCAGGTTGCCAGGGATTTTCTGAAGAAGAAACGGCTCATCTGATTGTTCTGTTCTTCGCAGGTTCTACTTCTCTTTTTCAGGTGAAGAGGTGTCAGGCATCACCTTGTCCATTTTTTCCTTGAACTCAGGCCCGAATCCCAGGGTTCCCTGGAGTTTTTCCCGCTGTTCGCCCGGCACCGGTACCCTGAACATCATGATATCAATCCCTGTCAACGTCTCACCCGCCTTGCCGATAACCGTTTGGGGCAGGTCGTCACCTGGGCCGATTGCAACACCTTCGACCTGGGGCATTCCGCTTGCCGGCTGAGCCGGCTTCATACCGCCGATGGGCAGGGCGCCGCCCTTGCTGATGGCGGTTGTACTACCATAGGTGCCGACATAGGTACCGGGCACAGGGCGTCCGACAGCGCGTTCCCGGCCCACTAAATAATATGGGGTATCAGGCGGCAGTTTCAAGGAAAACCTGCCGTCAGCGCCAGTCCGCGCTGAAATAAAATCAGGACGAGGCTTGTTCATGTCGGTTTTGACAAGGACAACTCCACCTTCGTAAGGTTTTCCATCTTCCTGCAGCAGCCTGCCTTCAATGGTTACCATGTCCCTGGCAACAGGGAAGGTGTCGGACAGGGCGCCGATCACCTGGCCTGCATCCTTAACCTCCCTGGTTTTGATTGTCAGCTCCCGCAGATTCCCCTTGTCATCCCTGACAAAGTAGAAGGTTTCACCTTCGCGCGGTGGGCCGGGGCCTCGCTTGGGGTCAGTAATGATGAGTGCTCCCATGTAATAGGTGCCAGGCAGCAGCTTGACGCTGAATTTGCCGTCTTTTCCCATCCTGCCGACCATTTCCGGAATGCGATGCATGTTGGCAATAAGCGGAGGAATTCCTTTCTTAGTGTCAAAAAAGGAAACAACGCCTCCGGGAACAGATTTACCATCTTCAGTAACCACCTGGCCGGTAAGCGTCCCCATCCGCTCTTTCATGAAGCCGGGCACTCCGGCCTGGCAAACAAGGGGAATGGCAGAAAAAAGAATCAACAATAACAGAGTCTGTTTTTTCATGAATACACCTCCTAATTGGGGTCAGGTCTTGAAATAAAACATTTTTGTTTTTTCACGATGCGACTTACGGTTGAGTAATGAATACCAAGTTGTTTTCCTATTTCAACAAGAGAGTAACCATACTCAAGATGTGCGGCAAAAATCTTTTTGTTCCTTTCGTTTTTGCTGATTTTAGCTGAAAAAAAATCATTAAGTGCCGGTCGATTCGGGAATCGCTGGTGTCTGGGAATTTCTTGAATTTCCTTCTTTTCTTTTATGAAAACCTGCATCCTTTCAATAAAAAAATTACTGCCATAAAATACCTGACCTTTAAGCGAGTCCCACGGGCAGGTAGCCTTTGTTCCATTCTCTACAAATTCACGGTAGCGGTTTTTTGCCTGGACTCTATTGTCGGAAAATTGTCCGAGTATCCAGTCGATGGTCAGCAGTTCCGGTCTTTTATTCTCCAAGAGGGTAAAACGGTAGCTGCTCCAGTTCCACACATCCGGTGTAGGCACCATGCCCGCCCGTACCGGGTTGAGGATGATATATCGGCACAACTCGAGAAGATGAGCATCCTTTTCAACGATGATTGATTTGAAACGTCCCTGAAAGACGTGCCCGACATGATCGTTGATACGGTTGAACGCTTGCGTGTACACCCCATTGAGCTGGCGCATGCCTATTGACAGGGTAGGGTCAGTTGTCTCGATCAACAGGTGGTAATGGTTGTTCATCAGGCAGTATGCATGACAAATCCAGTTGTACCGCTGTACTGTTCCTGTCAGGATGTCCAGGAAGCGCAGCCGGTCTCCATCGTTGACAAAGATATCATTTTTAGCGTTTCCCCTGGCAGTTACATGGTAAACAGCACCGGGGAATTCTATGCGTAAAGGCCTGGCCATGATTTTGACTTTATAGCATAATTTTTGTTGCATTTCAAGACCTGACCCCTGTGGCGGACCCCTGTGGCGTGTTATTTGCGGAACTTCTTGCTCCTTTGCTTCGATTGGATTATCATAATACCAAAATGTATCGATAGGAGTATTGTTATGGAGGCAGTGAAAATATCACCTAAATATCAAGTTGTAATACCAAAAAAGATCAGGGAATCTTTACAGTTGAAACCAGGGCAGAGAATGCAGATGATTGAATACGGCAATAGAATTGAGATGATTCCCGCAAGGTCAATTGCCGAAATGCGGGGGTTTCTGAAAGGGATCAATACTGATTTCGAGCGTGAGGAAGACCGTTTATGAATGTCGTGGATTCATCAGGCTGGCTGGACTATTTTGCCGAGGGTCCAAATGCTGATCATTTTGCTGTCCCTGTTCAGGACATTGACCGGTTAATCGTTCCGACAATAACCATATTTGAAGTGTTCAAGGTTGTTTTGAGGGAACGGGGTGAGGATTCTGCCTTGCAGGCTGTTGCCTTGATGAAACAAGGAACGGAAGTTGATCTGACCGGAAATATTGCAATTTTGGCAGCAAAAATCAGTTTTGAATTAAAAATTCCTATGGCTGACAGTATCATTCTGGCAACAGCTCAATCTTACCAGGCCATAGTGTGGACTCAGGACAGTGATTTCAAGGATATTCCAGGCGTGAAATATTTTCCGCCTGATTGATAGATGTATTGCCCTCGCTCTTGTGCAATAATACACTTGCAAGTTGAATTCACTTTCCAGGTGAAGAAAAGAGTATCATGTCCCCGGATTTTTCAAACAAAAAGGCCGTCCCTTGCGGGACGGCCTTTTTGTTTCAACCGCCGGAAGGCGGGTTGAGTTCAGGTTATGGGGCGAGTTCAACGGCAACCAGGCCGTTGTAGCCGGCATTGCCGCCATCAGCCCAGGACATGGTGACATTGCCGCCCGTACCGCTGGCATAGGAGCCGCCACCGACTACTGATCCTCCGGCATCGGTAGTATCAATGTAGATGGCAGTCTGAGAGCCTCCCTGGGTGGCCGAGTTGCCCTTGTAGGAGGCAAAGTGATCAACAACCATGGTGGAACTGCTTACGGTGCTGATTGAGAGAGACAGATCAGTTGTCGTGGAGTTTGCGGTGACAACGTTGGTCGCAGAGCCGACACTGTTCCAGGATGAAGCGGACAGGACAAAGGTCTTGCCGGGATTGCCGGTGACAATAACCGTAATGTTTGCGGTACCTGCGGTCGGGCTGGTGCAGCCCCATAACTCTGATCTGCCGCGTGAATTGTTCCCGGGCGCATCCGACTCTCCCAACTGGCTGCAGGTAGCTCCAGTATAGCTGACGGAAGAAACCGAATCACCGTTTCGGGAATCCATGCCAATACCGACCACCAGGTAGTTGGCGCCGGCTCCAACGGTATGGCTCCAGGAGAAAGATGTTGCAGTGCCGCCATTATCAAACATTCCGGAAGTCGCATCAAGGGTAACGGCAGTTGGTGCCGTGTTCACTGTAATCGTAACCGTGGCCTCATCGAAACCACCGGTTGCAGTGGCCCTGACAATGACGGTACAGGTGCCCACATCGCTCGCAGCAGGAGTGCCGGAGATTGTACCATCTCCAGCTACCGATGCCCAGGTGCTGCAGGTGCCGCCGTTCCTGGAGTAGGTGATGGGATCACCTTCCGGATCAACCGCGTCCTGGGCAACCGTGGTGGAGTAGGCGGTGCCCACGGTAGCATCCGGCCCTGTGTAGGGCGGGTTCTGGAACGCGGGAGGCTGGTTGGGTCCCTCGATGACCAGGTAGCCTACCTCGGTCGCTGCATGCGCCTGTTCGGTGTCACTCAGGGTGTCTTCCTCCATAACCAGCGGCAGCGTGGTCGGGGTCGGAGTGCCGTTCACCACGGCATAGGCGCCGTTAGCGCCGGCCATGTGCTGGTTGGCTGCCACTGCCGCGCCCACACTGCTTATTGCGGTCAGGGTGGCATTGTAGGGCGGAGTATTGTCCCAGCCCTGGACACCGGTAATGGAACCTGCCTCGTAGACCGTGCCGCCCAGCATGGTGCCGGTGCCGGCTTCTATTATAATGTAGCCGACGGTCTCGGTGGACCGAGCAGTGGTCGGGTCCTCGGCAACATGCTTGCCGATCCGCAGCTGTGTGGTGGCGCCGGAAACCGCGGTGGCCTGGCTGCTCGAATCAGACACCCAGAAGGCGGACCAGTCATCATCTACATTGGTCTGGACCGAGCCGACGACAATGGGGTCGGTATAGCCGGAAATGGCCCTTGGATTGGCCTCTGACCAGTCGCCACTGTTGTTGGTCTGGGGCTCGGAATAGGCGATGACATCCATCTTGACGCCGTGCGTCGCCGCTGTATAGGCGCCGGGTTCGATTGCAATCCAGTGTACCGGCCTTGGGGTGACGGTTCCGCCGGTGGAAAACATCCTGACTTCAAAACCGGTGGTGGACACGTTGCGCAGGTTCGGGTGCTGCGCGTTTTGAGTTGCCTCTTCTTTACTGATCACGACTACCGGGGCGGTCGCAAAGATTCTGTTGAAGGTGACGTTCTGCCAGGCCCCGTCCACAAGAGGAATCCTGCCGTGGTCAATGGGCACGCTGTTCAGCACGTTGATGCTGACCGTTGCCGTATCTGAACCGCCCGTTGCAGTCGCAGTAACGTCAACTGTGCAAGTGCCGGCCGGTGTTGCAGGTGTGCCGGAGATGGTTCCGTCCGCGGCAACACTGGTCCAGGTACAGGTGCCGGTTCCGGCATTGGAGTAGGTGATGGGATCACCTTCCGGATCAACCGCGTCCTGGGCAACCGTGGTGGAGTAGGCGGTGCCCACGGTAGCATCCGGCCCTGTGTAGGGCGGGTTCTGGAAATACGGCGGCTGGTTGGGCGGGGCCTCGTCATCGGTTATGGTCAGGGTGGTCGTGGTCTGGCTGCCGAGGACGGCGCCGCCCGTGGGGTTGCTGATATCGAGGATAACGGTTCTGCTGCCGTCGACATTCCCGTTATCGTTGACAGTGACCGTGATGGTTTTCGGAGACGTGTCGCCGTCTGCCCAGGACAGGGCGCCGGTGCCGCCTACAGTGTAGTCAGCGCCGGGCGCCGTGCCGGTGCCGGTATCGCTGTAATCGACCGTGACGGCCCCGGTGGAGCCGCCTGTCCGGTTGACGGCCAGGTCGATGGAGCCGCCGTTCTCGGCCACTGTGTAGTCTGCCTGGGCATACTCGAAAATACCGTTCACATTGATATCATTATTGGTGATGGTGGTGGTCACCGAGTCATCGGATCCGAGGAGCAGGCCGCCGGTGGTGCTGGAAACCGTCATGATAATGGTCTCCGAGGGTTCGACAATGGTGTCATCATTCACGGTAATGATGATGGTCTTGTCCGCGCTGTCGCCGTCAGCCCAGAAAAAGGCGTTGGAGCTCAGGGTGTAGTCGTTGCCCACACCCGGGGTCGCGGTGCCGGTCATGGTCACGGCAGCGGTGACCGCGCCGGTGGAACCGCCGGTGCGGCTGGCCGTGATGGTGACCGTGCCCACATCCTCGGGCCAGGAAGCGTCCGGAGTGGTTATGTTCACCGTGCCTGCGGCCGACTGGTCGCTTGCTGCAATGGTGGTGGTGACATCAGGGTTTGCCCCGATCACCATGTTTCCCGTGGTGGAGGTTATGGTCAGGATAACCGTTTCCGCGTTTTCGGTTGCCCCGTCGTCAGCTATGGTCAGGGTGATGGCTTGGTCCGTCGTGTCACCGGCGGCCCAATTAAAGGTGGTGGAACTTAAGGTGTAGTCGGCCGCCTGGGCGGTTCCGCTGACCGTCACCGTGGCAGAAACAGCTCCATCGCTGCCGCCGGATCGGCGGGCGGTGATGGTTTTGACATCTCCTTCGTTAACCACTGAATCGCCGGTTACAATGTTCACAGTGCCCGGAAGGGTCGGGGCCGTGATGTCGGCAAAGGTAACAACACCACCACCGCTGCCCGTGTCATGGCCACTGTACTGACTGCCGTTGGTCGGTATGCCGTTCAGGACTTCGTAGTTGGAGAAGGCGGAATAGCCTGGTACTGCCGTGCGGGTAAATCCGCTGTAGATGGCCCCGTTGGTATGGAACATCTCGTTATAACTGGGATTTTTGTTATAGGTCCGTCTCATCAGATCTTCGCCGCGCTTATTATTCCAGGCCTCGCCATTCCATTTCTCAGGTTCACAGTGCTGGTCCCAGTCCTCGGTGTTGTTGCCTCCGGATGGGCCGCTGGAGCCACAGTCATCACTGCTGATCGCGCCGTCAAAGTTCTTGTCCGGCAGGATGTTGAAGACGGACCGGCCCGGCGCATAGCGCAGGGTATCATAGGGAAGCGTCGTCTCCGTTGAAGTCGGCGTCGGATAGTCGGACGGAGCAATGGGCGCCGCATGGAACAGGTTGATCGAGTGACAGCCCAGACAGGCGCCGTAATCGTACACAGCGATTTTGGCGGTGCCGGAATTGGGCACGATCCGGTGCGAAGCAAGGGATGCCTGGGTCACCCGGTTGTTTGGTGCGTAGACCAGGGGATTCCTGGAACCGCTCGGGTATGACGTAACTGTTTCTGCATTAAAGTTATTGGCATAGACCACCAGGCCGGAGTCGCTGTAGCCGGTCGTCTTGGAGCTGTTGATATGATAGCCGTGCAGGTCGTTGGTATCCGTGCTGTCGGTATCATTGTTATTGGTCGCCTTCACATCAACGGAATAGGTCTCATAGTTGGTATGGCAGAGACGGCAGCCTATCTGCTTGGGCGGTGGGGTCGGGCAGGCGACTCCGGTAAAGTCGACGTCCCAGCCGGTGTCATAGGCGCCCACGCCGTTGTTTGAGCTTGCCGCTGTTGCAGTGGCTCCAAAGCCGTTGGCCGTGGTGGGCACGGCAGGCCGCGGATCAGCATGGCACCAGGTGCAGTCGCCGGCCTGGGCATGCTGGGTCGTATGATGGCGGATACCGTCATACTGGTACATCCGCTTGCCGCTGGGGCTGTTGGTGACACCGCCGCCGTTGATGGTGGCGTTGTGGCAGTTTTCGCAGTTGACCGGGGTATTGCCGCCGCCGGCCGTGCCCGAGGCGATGACGTTTTCAAAGTCCGTGATGCCGTTATGACAGGTCAGGCAGTTGCCGGTTCCGGTGCCGTTCTGCGCCGTATGGGCCTGCATGGCCTCCAGCGAGGTGGCGTTCACCCGGTCACCGGAGTGGCAGTCGTCGCAGGAGTAGGTGGTTACCTTGATGCCGCCGTAGGTGGCGAGCTTGCCGGTATAGCTGACCGACTGGCCGGCAGCGCTGGAGAGGTTGTTGTGGTTGACTGCCGGGGTGGCGCTTCCCGGGAAGGTGGCGTTGTTGATACCGTCTGCCGGACTGTCATCATCCGTCAAACCATGCAGCTTGTAGTAGCCCTTGGCCTGGTGGCAGTCCTCGCACTTGGAATCGTTCTTGTTGACATAGGGCCAGTCAAAGGTGACGGCCTTGATCGCTTTTTTGGGCGTAATGGAGGTATCGCCGGCGCCGGTTCTCTCCGGGCCGGTTGCATTATCATGGCAGACCGCTACACAGTTGGCCACCGAGTCTGTCCCCATGTGGGTGTTGAGCTGCGCGTTGGCTGCATCGGACGAGTGACAGGCCTCGCAGTCATAACCGCCCGAGGTATCGGATGAAAGCTGGTGCCTTCCCTTGACCTCGGCAATGGTCAGGCCGTGAAAACCGGTTACCCCGTTTGAACCGTTGGTATGGCAGTCCGTGCAGGTTGCCGTGATGTCGACACCTGCCCATGATGCGCTGCCAGCCGGGCTGAAGCTGTCGGCCGGATCGGTGAAGGAATCGCCTACCTTCAGGGTGGTTTTGTTTTTGGGTGCCCCGGCGTTGTGGCAGAGATCGCAGTTGTTCCTGTGAATGACCGATACAATTGCATCAGTCCCGGTCCCGTCACCGTGGCAGAGTTTGCACTCTCCGGCCGCATCCCAGCCGAAGTTGGTGTCCTGGTGCCACGGTTTGAAGGCGTCCTTTTCGCCGATATTGGACGGGGTATAGGTATGCTGGTGGCAGTCCAGGCAGTTGGTCGCTTTCCAGGTTGTGTCATCAGACGGGGTTGACTTGGTTATCTGGTGATCATCCGTGTAGGCACGCCTGTGGTGCTCCGTGGGCACATCATGGCATGTCTGGCAGATACCGTTGTACTCGCCGGTCACGGAATCCGGGTCGCTGGAGGCAAAGGCCCAGTGTTCAGGTGACTGCTGGAACACGGTGTTGGCGCTGGCGCCAGGCACGTACTTGGTCATGTCCTTGCGGATATACTTTATATTATTTTGCGGTTGACCTGCCAGGGGTGTAGTGTTGCTGTGATTGTCCGTGGAAGCGATTTTGCCGCCGCTTATATCGTGCACTTCATGGCACTTGCCGCAGTCGATGGAACCGTCGGAAGTATGGTTGCCTATGATCCCCTTGTTTGAGGCGGGCGCTGACACGTCCGAGGCGTTGTGACATTGAAAGCATCGTTCGTACACAACAGATTTCGTGGGGACAAAACCGGCCAGGGCAGGCTGGTCGGTATGGGTCTGTTTATGGCACCAGTCACAGTCCACAACAGTAGTGCCCAGCGGGGTGGTGACATTGGGGTCATAGTTGTGGCCCTCGGCTCCCTGTGCCTGACCGAGAAACAACGTCATCAGGATCAGTATGGAAAAGAATGTGATCGCCTTGCCTGTCTTCATGATATGCCTCATTTCTGCCATTTCCGTACTGCCGTTACCGTACCGTGTGAATTGTTTCAACAGACCTGGTCCTGAAACTGGTCATGATGACCTGCCCGGATGCGTTAATGTCAATGTCCATGGGGAGCTTCGAGCCCTGACCGCTTGGGGACGTATTGTACTCACCCAGCACATCGCCGGTGACCGGATCCAGGATCATGACCAGGCTCATATAGCTGTCCAGGACATGCAACCGGCCGTGCTGATCAAACGCCATACTCTGAAGGGAGTTAAAGAGCTTGGTCGTTGATCCCCAGCTTAAACTGCCGCCGCCGGAGGACTCTTTTGTGCCGATGGAGCGCAGGAAGTTGCCCTGCAGGTCATAGATATGAATAAGTGAAGACGGTTTGTCACCCACGTAGAGCTCACCCGTTTCAACCCCGCCTACTGTCCGGTAGTGGATGGCCAGGGCCTTGGGGAAGAGAAAGCTGCCCCCCCCGCCGGCCTGGGAGATAGTCATGGCACCTGAACCGTCCCGGTTAAAAACCCGTACGTTCTTGTTCGCACTGTCGACAACATACACTCTGCCGTTACGGTCGAGCACTATGTCATTGGGCTGTTTCAGCTCGCCGTTGCCGAGAATCTGCTGCAGTTCACCGGCACGATTGTAAATTTCCACGTTTCTCCGGACATCGTTGCCGACATATATCAGATCTGCATCATCGGCTAATATTCCAAGGGGACCGGCCAGTTCGGGTATTTTGTGCGTCATCTTGCCGTTGCCGTCATAAAAGAAAACCGCATTAAGCATGTTGTCGCCGACAATATATCCTCCACCCTGCTTCCAGGACAGGCGGATGGGGTAGAGCAGTTTGTCCAGGGTTATTTTAAGTATAACTTCATTGTTAACAAAACTGGCTTTCACCGTATATACGTTTGGTATGGAGCCGGGCATGATATACACAGCATGACCCTTGTTCTCAACACCGGTGAAAGTAAACCTGCCATCGGCATCCGTCACTGCTACCGGCTCACCCTTGTCATACTTGCCGTTGCCGTTGAGGTCCATGAACAGGACAACGTTAGCCCATGTATTTCCTGAATCGTCTATAACATACCCGACAAGCACCGGTGTAATCTCAGACCCTTTTGAGAACGAAATAAACTGGTTGACATGCGCATGGCAGGTCGTACAGGTCTGCCCGGTGTAATGGTCGTGGTCGCCGCTCTGATTGTTGCGGTGATACTTGGTCTTGGTATGGCAGACCTCGCAGATCCCGTCAAATCGTCCGTTCCTGTCTTCATCGCCATCGGCGAATGAGTGCAGGGATGGTTCACCCGCATCAGTGCCCCTGCCTTCAAATACAACGGGTTGTATGCCATTGCCGGTGGCCCTGATCATGGCATAGTTGCTGTTTTTGTTCCATTTGTTTCTGCCGATGAGCTTGATGTTCTCACCATCAAGATAGTTGGGATTGTCAGCGTGCGGATCATGACAGGTAATGCAGCAGATGGTCCGCTTGATGACATAGTTCTGGCTGCCATGGACATCCGCCTTGAGCTTTGAGATACCGGCGGGGCCGTGGCAACCAAGGCAGAGCAGGTCGACCCTTTTTGGGGGGATTTTTGCCGGCATTCCACGCTCACCGTCTGACTTCCTGAATTCAGCCCCACCGGGATAACGGCCGTGGCACTGCTCGCAGGTATTATGACCGGTAATGACAGATGTTACAGAGGCTGACTCAACAGTGTCTGAAAATGCTTCGGGCGGGGATTGGAAAACAAAAAGAAATATTGCGACGATGAACAGTACGCAAAGTCTAAATATGTTTTTTCGCCTCATTTGATTACCCCCGCTCCTGCAAAAACCTTGATGCTCGCCATCCGACTGTTGGTGACAAATATGTCATGCGTAAATGGATCTATAACAAGATCCAGCGGCATTTTCATCTTGAATCTTCTGATTTGACCCGTTCTTTTCATCCTGCGCAACAGTTTCCCTGTTGCGGCATCATACACAAGTATCCTGCCGGTAAGTGAATCTATCACATAAAGCTGGTTGCTGTCATTGACAGTCAACCCCTGAGGCATGGTGAAGCGATATCTTGTTTTGATCCTGGAATTGATGGAATAAGCAGGGGTGCCGTCAATGCCAAAAACCTGTATGCGCGGATCAATGGGACTGCCGGCAAGCCCGAGATCACCATAATCGCTGACGTAAATCCGCTGACTTGCCTCATCGACAGTGATCCCGGTCGGATTCGCCAGCATTTCAGAATCATACCCGTTCTGCGGAATGGTCCCGACAAAAGATCCGTCCAGGGTAAAAATCTTGACCACCCTGTCAAACCCGTCCACAACATAGACGTGCCCGTTGCCGACAGCTATGTCAAGCGGTGTTGTAACCTGACCCAGCACAAACTGCTCTACCCCGGCAGGGCTGTAAACCTCGACCTGACCGGTGGTGCTGTTGCCGACATACACCATTCCGTTGGCCCATGCTACGCCAAGGGGTCTGCCGTCAATATAAAATTCACTGGTAATATCCAAAGTGTCCGGCGCCACGGTCAGGATCTGGCCGTACGTGTAATCAGAAACCAGAAGGTTGCCGTTGCCGTCAAAAGCGATTCTGACCGGTGAGACGTCAAGGGAAGGGCTCAACTCCGCTTTTCCATTGCCGGCAATACCTGCCGTCAGAAAGAAGACCGAGATGACCACCAGGCTCATTTTTATTGCATTTATGCTTTTCATTCGTTTCTCTCTTCGCTTGTGTTGAAGCTTGAAGAACTCCTTCCTGTAAGTGAATTTCAAAATCGTAACGCAGGAGTGTTGTTATTTGCAGACACATGTCTGGCACTATTTCAACAATTCAGCGCTATGGCAGAGGTTGATCTGCAGTAGCAGCTTGATTTATCTCAAAACAAGCAACATTTATACCGGAATTAGACCGGTACTGTTTTTATTTAAAAAAGTGTAGTGGATTTTTTGTTCAGGCACTTTTGTACTTCTGTCCGGGTCATACCAGCGGGACATCTGAACAATACATCGACAGAGGATGGGAGGGTGGCAGGAGGAGGAAATTCAGCAGAAAACAGGAAGGTGGAATTTTTTGTTTTTATGGTACAGGTAGCTTGACAGGCCCACTCAGGAAAAGGTGATTACGCCGGCACCGCAAACCTGTAGTATAACCTGGAAAGATGAGCCGGAATAATGTGGGCTGTAAAGGTGTATGTAACCACATCAAATAAAAAAATAAGGGTCATGGCAGGAAATGACCGGCAGGTAATGCTACCGACCAGTCAACATGACCCTTAAGCTCATGAGGAGCGAGCGCGGAGTGATTGGGTCGTCTGTTTCTCAGGCTTCAGCTATCGCACTGTTCTCAATAACAGAACGTCTGCTTTCAATACTTACTACGGCAGCTGAAGATTTTTTTATGCAACCCGTGCAAATCCTGAATGCTGCAAGGGCTGAAGGAATCAGGATGAGGAAGATGACGGGCATCATCCAGGTTATTACTATTAAATCAGGATGATAGAACATCTTCTTCCCCTCCTTTCCCTCAATATTTCTCCTTGAATCCGGACCAGTATTAAAAACTTTACCTCTCAGTTTTTATACTTTTATTTTAGAAAAGAGAGACGTGAAATGGAATACCCCGGCCGGGGTATTTTCAGGGTATTTTGATCCGGTGAAAAGGCTGAAGTGTCAGATAATTCCTTTTCTCCGTGCCTTTGCCAGGGCATCTCTACGACTTCTGGCATGCAGCTTTTCATAGATTTTCTTGATATGGGAATGAATGGTATGGGGGCTGATTGAGAGTTCATTGCCTAATTCGTTGTAGGTGAACCCCTTCTCAAGGCCTAACAAAATTTCTTTTTCCCGCGGAGTAAGGAGGAACTGGTCATGGCTTTTAATTTCCTGAAACTCACTGATAACCGCCCTGGCTATTTTGGGGCTCATGGGGGCGCCGCCCAGGGCCAGGTTCTGCAATGACTCCACCAGGTCGCGGGGGGTGGCACCCTTTAAAATATATCCGGCAGCACCGGCTTTGATGGCGGAAAAAACGGTGTCCCGGGAATCAAAGGCGGTGTGGACCATGATTTCGATATCCCTGTGCCTGGGTTTCACTTTCTTGATCAGCTCGATGCCTGACATGCCGGGCAGGCCGAGGTCAACCAGGAGAATTTCCGGCAGGCACTGCAGGATCGCCGGCAGGGCCTCTTCAGCAGTGCCGAAGTGGCAGCACACCTCAAAACCGGGCTCACCGTTGATGAGCAGGGCAAGGTTTTCGCGCAGGAGAGTGTTGTCTTCCACAATGGCAATACGCATGACAGGGTCAGGAATCCTCAGGGTGGTTGAGATTTTCAGGTGGAAGAACGACCATCTCGTCAACAGATTCGTCCTGGTGGACCGTGGTGGTTGAAAAGGGGATGCGGATATCAATCCTGACCCCGTCATCCCATGAAATTTTCAGAGTGCCTCCCAGTTCCTTGGCCCTGGCCGTCATGCTCAGCAGGCCTCTGCCGCGACTCTGCGTTGAATGACCGGGCCTGCCGTTGTCCGAGAAGACACAGTGCATCCGGTCAATTGCAACCCTGACATCCAGGGTTACCGTGTCGCCGCTTGAATGCTTGATGACATTGGTTATGGCCTCCTTGATTATCTTGTGGACATTGATGTAGAGAATCCGGGTCGGGGGCGGGGCTTTGGTGTTGATGTCCCGGTGCATGGAAAATCCGATTTCATGCGGCTCAAGAGTGCGGGCGCAGTACTGGTGCAGCTCAGCAAGGAAACCTTTCCAGGTGGGGTCAATGTCATCAAGGATGTTCATGTAGTTTCTGATTTCAATCAGGCAGTCCTCGCTGATGCCGGCAATGGCATCAAGATTTTTCCTGGTGGCTTCATCCACCTGGTGCGCCATGGTCATCTCGGCGAACAGTTTTATGTTGGTCAGGCTGCCGCCGATGCCGTCATGCAGGTCACTGGCGAGTCTTTTGCGCAGCTGTTCCGCTTTCTGCCGTTCCGTTATGTTCCTGATTATGGCCACCGCATGCCAGTTGCCGTCTATCTGGAGACTTGACAGGGAGAGTTCCACCGGAAATTTTGTGCCGACCTTGTCAATGGCAATGACGTTGACGGTGCGGTCTATGAACGGCCCGCTGCCGTCCCGGGCAAATTTGGCCAGGCCCTTGTGAAAGAGGGGGGCATTTCTTTTCGGGGCAA
>JAJRVA010000261.1 GCA_024277485.1 Deltaproteobacteria bacterium
ACTGATGAGATTATCGTCAAGGTCAATGGCCAGCTTATCTGCAAGGTCGGTATTGGTTGCTATCAGGAAATTGACCTCCCGCTCCGTGAACAGCACGTCGCGACTGGCCCCGTCCTCACTGTATCTTCGGGGAGCAAGCCGGCCGTCTCTGGTAAACTCCTTTTCAGGTTCCTGCTCAATTTTCTTCGGTTCTGTCTTGTTGCCGGCAGTGATACCGGGTGGGGCAAACTGATCCAGCTTTGTCTCAAGCTGCTGTTTTTCAGCACCGGTCAAGACCACCGGTTCAAAGGGCCTGGGGAAAAGGTAGACCCAGGCCGCAAACAGGGTGATGCAGCCGGCCAGAAGCATGGCTCCCGCCACGATTGCCAGCACCTGCAGCCCGGTAAAACCTTTTTTACCTTCTTTTTGGACGCTGTTTTGAGTATTCTCCACTGGTACACTCCCTGGAAGATTGATGTAGTATTACAGTATAATGCAGCGATGTGTATTTTGCCGACAAATTCTTTCACTATCGCTCTTTGCAGAACATGTTTATCGACAATTCAGGTAGTTAAAACAACCATGCCTCTTCAAACATGAACGGATATCTCCTCTTCATCCTTGCTGTCATTCTGGCGGGCTACCTTCTTGAAGGTCTTGTCTCGTATCTCAATCTCCGTTCCCTTGACCCGGACCTCCCTGTTGAATTCAGAGACGTGTTTGACAGGGAAAAATATGCCCGGTCCCAGGAATATACAAGAGTTACAACCCGGTTTTCACTGCTGGAAAGCACGGTCATGACTGCTGCAACCGTTTTCTTTATCCTTATCGGCGGATTCAACTGGATCGATACTCTTGCCCGATCCTTTCACTTCGGCACTATCGTAACCGGATTGATTTTCACGGGGCTGCTCGTCCTCCTCTCCGGTATGATCAGCCTGCCCTTTTCCATCTACTCAACCTTTGTCATTGAAGAACGTTTCGGGTTCAACACGACCAGTGCCAGGACCTTTGTCCTGGACCTGCTCAAGGGGGTTGCTCTCGGAATCATTATCGGCAGCCCCGTGCTTGCCTTTGTCCTGTGGTTTTTCGAGACAGGCGGGCCGTCTGCCTGGCTGTACTCCTGGCTGGCGGTTGTCGCGGTCATTATTATTCTCCAGTTCCTGGCCCCGGTCATCATCATGCCCCTGTTCAACACCTTCACGCCCCTTGAAGAGGGTGAACTCAAGGAGCGCATCACGGCCTATGCCCGGCAGCAGAAATTCAGAATACAAGGCATCTACACCATGGACGGCTCAAAGCGGTCCACCAAGCTCAATGCCTTTTTTACCGGCTTCGGCCGTTTCCGTAGAATTGTCTTTTTCGACACCCTGGTTGAAAAACTCACAACCGGGGAGATTGTCGCTGTCCTGGCCCATGAAATGGGTCATTTCAAGAAAAAACATATCTTCAAAATGATGGCGGCCTCTATCCTGCAGATGGGTATCATGTTCTCCATCCTGTCCCTCTTTCTCAACAACGAGGGACTGTTTGATGCCTTTGGCATGGAACACCTCTCTCTCTATGCGAGTCTTGTCTTCTTTGGTTTTCTTTACTCACCCATTTCCATGCTGCTGTCCATTGTCTTCAACATCTTCTCCCGCCGCCATGAATACGAGGCGGACGCGTATGCGGCCGCAAGCACAGGCCGGCCGGCGGACCTGGTGAGCGGTCTGAAGAAATTGAGCCTGGCAAACCTCACCAACCTGACGCCGCACCCCCTGCATGTCTTTCTGCACTACAGCCACCCTCCTGTTCTGGCGAGAATCCGGGCCCTGCAAAGCCTGGAGGCGGGGGCAGGGGCGGAAAGGTGTGATATGTGCGGGAGACTGTTTTCTCCGGATGAACTCAGCCGGGACGGCTGTTCAGGAAAGATTCTCTGCCATGACTGCCTCCGGGAGGAAAACAGCTGCGGCTGCGCAGATGATTGAATGAGCTGACCAGACAACAAAAATCCCCCTGCAGAAAACCTCCGCAGGGGGATTGATATGACCGCAAATCGGAACGGATATACAGAAAATCAGAAGTTTTTCATATAGGTCCGCAGTTCCCAGTCGGTTACCGCTGTCCGGTAATCATCCCATTCCTTCATCTTGCCCTCGATATACTTCTCGAGGATATGGGGGCCAAGGGCACCCTCTGCAATGGGATTTTCCTTCAGGGCAAGCACTGCCTCCTCGAGGCTGGCCGGCAGGCTGTCGATGCCGGCGGCTTCCTTTTCATCCGGGGTCATCTTGAAGATGTCCACGTCAACGGACGCCGGAGCCTCAAGCTTGTTCTTTACTCCGTCAAGGCCGGAGTTCAGCATCATGGCCAGGGCCAGGTACGGGTTGCAGGTCGGGTCCGGACAGCGTACTTCCGTCCTGGTACCGAGTCCCCGTGAAGCCGGGATACGGATCAGGGCCGAGCGGTTGGAGGCGGACCAGGCTACATATACCGGCGCCTCATAGCCCGGCACAAGCCGCTTGTAGGAGTTGACCAGCGGGTTGGTCACCGCGGCGAACCCGCGTGCATTCTTGACAATACCGGCAATATAATGGTATGCGGTCTCGCTGAGCTGCAGGGGGCCGTTTTCATCAAAAAACGCGTTGGTGCCGTCCAGGTTGAAGAGCGACTGGTTGGTATGCATGCCGGAACCGTTGATGCCGAAGACAGGCTTGGGCATGAAGGTCGCGTGCAGACCGTGCTGCGCAGCGATGGAACGGACAACCCACTTGTAGGTAATGGTGTTGTCGGCAGCAGTCAGGGCGTCGGCATACTTGAAGTTGATCTCATGCTGTCCCTCGGCAACCTCGTGGTGGGACGCCTCGATCTCGAAACCCATGGCCTCCAGGGTCTCGATAATCTCGCGGCGGCAGTTGATGCCGGTGTCGTCCGGGTCAACGTCGAAATATCCGGCCACATCATTGGTCGCGGTTGCCGGGTTGCCCTTGTCGTCTTTTTCAAACAGGAAGAATTCGCACTCGGTTCCCACGTTCATGGTGTAACCCAACTCCTTTGCCTCGGCCAGGACCCGCTTCAGGTTGACCCGGGGACAGCCTTCAAAGGGGGTGCCGTCCGACTTGTACACATCGCAGATGATCCGGGCCGCATTGACCCCCTCCTGGCTCCTCCAGGGAAGAACGACAAAGGTGTCGTAGTCCGGTTTCAGGTACATGTCCGACTCGTTGATGCGGACAAAACCGTCAATGGACGATCCGTCAAACATCATCTGTCCGTCCAGTGCCTTTTCTATCTGGCTGCGCGGGATGGCGATATTTTTCATAAACCCGAAAATATCGACAAACTGCAGCCGGAAAAAGTTAACGTTCTGCTCCTCAATAATCTTCATTATCTCATCGCGTGTCATGATAAAACTCCTTTTGGTTAAACGATTGAGAAAAACTGGTCCGGGTGTTCCGGATTCCTACCTTTAACAAAAAATGCCGCGAAACAATTACGCTGCAAGAATGTCCTCATCCTGAATGATGTACAGGAGCGCCTCCCGCACCTTGTCGATATGGGCGGGATCATCTATTTTCGACCCGTCCCCGTACGATACATAAAAAATGTCAATAAGCTGTTCAACCTCCGTGGCAATGCGGGCCCGGTGGATATCAAGACCGAAATCAGCCAGCGTCTGCGCCAGGCGATAAAGGCTGCCGAGCCTGTCCCTGGAGTAGACCTCGATAACGGTGAAACGCCGGGACGCATCGTTATCCATGACCACCTCCTGCCTGAGCTGCTGGACCTGTCTTCCAGGGCGAAAGCCGGGCGACACCCCTTTCTGGCGCAGCCTGCTGCCCACGTCAAGACGGTAGTTCACGGCCAGGTTGACATCCTGCTCCAGGGCCTGCCAGTCCTGGTCTGAAAACTCCGCGCCTGTGAGGGGGGTTACATTGAGCACATCCACCACCGTCTCGTCAGGCCAGGTAAAAATATGCGCGCCCAGCACACTGAGGTTGTGCAGGGCCAGGACTCCGCACAGCTTGGCAAGGAGGCCCGGGCGGTTCCTGCTCATGACCAGGAGAGACCAGTATCCCTGCTGCACCTCGGGAAACAGCAGGACCTTCTGCTGGAGCCTGACCGCTTCATGGTGATGAATCCGCAAATGGCGCAGAATCGTCTCCGGGGTGAAACTGATCAGGTAATCATCCGGCAGCCGGTCGACCTGCATGCGGGTTGCACTTCCCTGCACCAGATCCGCCACCTGCGCCTTCAGCCACTGCACCCCCTGTTCCTCCTCGTCACCGGATGTGGCAGGAGCGGCCTCAAGTGTACAGCCCGCCTCAAGACAGGACTTGATCCTGAGAAAATACTCGGTAACAAGAGATGCCTTCCAGCTGCTCCAGGCGGAAGGGCCGGTGGCCTTTGAATCCGCCGTGGTCAACAGGTACAGCATGGTCAACCGGTCACTGTCCCCGATCACCTCAGCGCTCTGGCGGATAAATTCCAGATCTTCCAGGTCGCGGCGAAGCGCGTTTTCCGGCAGATAGAGGTGATAGCGGACCAGAAACGAGAGGCAGTTCACCTCCCCTTCAGTTAACCCTAACCTGCTGCCGATGCCCTGCACCATCTCCGCGCCCAGTCTGGAATGATCTTTCCTGCGTCCCTTGCCGATATCATGCAAAAGCGCAGCCAGGAAAAGCAGCTGGGAAGATGCCAGTCCCATGAACAGGTCAGGCTCGTCCGCCCGCAGTGCCGTCAACTCTGCAACGGTCTGCAGCTGGTGCCGGTCAACCGTATATATATGATACAGATCATGCTGGGCCAGGGACTCTACTCCGCCGAACTCGGGGAGATACGTTGTCAGCAGACCGGTCTCAAGCATGGTTTCCAGGACCGGCAGCGGATCCCTGCTCTCAAGCAGGATATCCAGAAACAGCCTGGCAACCCTTCTGGATGAACGGAACTTGTCATCAACCAGGTGCAGGTTACCGCTGACCGCCTGCCTGGTCCGGTGATGCAGGGACCGGCCTGTTTTTCCCGACTGCAGGAAGAGCCGCATCAACAGGTGTGGTCTTTCAGCCAGCCTGTCTTCCCGGATACCCAGGCGAATGGAACCGTTTCTGAAAACAATGTCCCTCTCAAGCTGTCTCTCTTGCTGCGGAGTTCCCTCAAAACCCAGGACCTCGCGGACATGCTCAAAAAAAAGATCTGTTACAACCGCCGCTGTCTGCAGGTGTCCATACACCTCCCGCATAAAATGCTCCACAGCCAGCATGCCGCCGCCATCCTCAAAGCCAAAGGCCTGGGCCATCTCCTCCTGGTACTCAAAGAACAGCTGATCATTCTTCCTGCGGCTGATGTAGTGCAGGCGGTTCCTGATCCTGGCCAGCATATTCCAGGACTTCTCAAAGGCCAGCCTGTCCCGCGCCTCAAGCATGCCGGCATCTTCCATTGCCGCGAGGTCCGGCAGCCCGAACACGGCCCTGCCTGTCCAGAGCATGGCGTGAATATCCCGGAAACCGCCCTTTCCCTCCTTGATATGCGGCTCAAGAAGATACCCATGGCTGCCGTATTTCTCCCGGCGCTCGGCGCGAAAACCCTCCATGGTTGCAACAAATTTCTGCCGGCTTCCATCCAGGATCTTTTTCCGGTACCGCTTCTGCAGCTTGTCATACAGCTCAACAGAGCCTCCCAGCAGCCGCGCATCAAGCAGGGACACCTGGAAAAAAAAGTCATCCCGGGCAAAAGAAATCGCACCAGAGACCGTCCTGACCGAGTGGCCGACCTCATACCCGCTGTCCCAGAGAGGATACAGGATTGATTCGGCGATGTCCTGCATGAACCTTGCCGCCTTTCTGTCGTGCAGAAGCAGGAGGTCTATGTCGGAAAAGGGATACAGCTCATTGCGGCCGTATCCGCCCAGCGCGATCAGGGTTATTTTTCCGCCGGCCTTCCGGACCGCCTCGGAGCCGTGAAAATGCTCCAGGATAAATTCATCAGCCATCCTGGTCTGTCTCTGCAGGAGCTCATGGCCGGATATTCCCTGTTTCCAGAGGTTTTCCAGGGCCTTGCGCCTGGCCTGGAGGGAGGTGGTCATCAGATGGCCTCATGGTCCCTTTCCCCGGTACGCACCCGGACAACACTTTCAATGGGCAGGATAAAGATCTTGCCATCGCCGATCTTCCCCGTTTTGGCCGCTGCAACGATGGCGTCGACGACCGTGTCAACCTGGTCAGCCTTGACGATGATTTCAATCTTCAGCTTGGGCTGAAAATCAATGACATATTCCGCGCCGCGATACACCTCGGTATGGCCCTTCTGCCGCCCGTACCCCTTGACCTCCGAAATTGTCATACCCTTGATGCCCAGGCCGTTCAACGCCTCTTTGACGTCATCAAGCTTGAATGGTTTGATTATGGCCTCTATTTTTTTCATACTTTGTCCTCGCAATCGATAAGACTGTTCCTCAAAGTTCTGCGCTGTATCAACCTATTGTAATAACGGTAAACATATGAATGCTTTGTAATTTCGAGCCAATACATCAACCCGGAAAGGGAAAAATCTAACTGTATGCCGCTTCCGAGTGTTCCGTATAATCGAGCCCGCGCACCTCGTTTTCCTCTTCAACCCTGAGCCCCATGGTCTGGTGAATCACCTTCAGGATAACCCAGCTGACCGCAAACGCATACACACCAACAACGACAACGCCCAGGGCCTGGTAGCCAAGCTGGGTCGCACTGCCGGCAAGCAGCCCGTCAACCCCGGCGGGGTTGACGGCCTTTGAAGCAAAAACACCGAGCAGCAGGGTTCCCACCAGGCCGCCGACACCGTGTATTCCCACCACATCGAGGCTGTCATCATAGCCGAGGCGCGCCTTGGCATTGACCGCCAGGTAACAGACAATTCCGGCAACAAGACCTATCACGATGGCCGAGTTCGGCCCGACAAAGCCTGCCGCCGGGGTAATGGTCGCCAGTCCGGCAATGGCACCGGAAGCCGCGCCCAGCGTAGTCGGTTTACCGATCTTGATCCAGTCCATAACGGTCCACATGGCCATGCCCGCCATGCCGGCAAGGTGGGTGGCCACAAAGGCGGTGGCCGCCACCCCGTCGGCAGCAAGCGCGCTGCCGCCGTTGAACCCGAACCAGCCGAACCAGAGCAGACCGGTGCCGAGCATGGTCATGGGCAGGTTGTGGGGCAGGTAGTTCTCACGACCAAAACCTCTCCGGGGCCCGATAACCAGGACCGCAGCCAGGGCTGCTGCGCCGCAGGTCACATGCACCACCAGACCGCCGGCAAAATCAAGAACCCCGCCTGGCCCCAGTGATGCCATCCAGCCGCCGCCCCATATCCAGTGGCAGACCGGGTTATAGACCAGTACCGCCCAGAGCAGGCTGAAAACGACAAACGGCCCGAAGCGGACCCGCTCGGCAAAAGCGCCGGTTATAAGCGCCGGGGTGATCACGGCAAACATGCACTGGTAAATCATGAACACGGTCTGGGGTATGGTCGTGGCGTAATCTGGACTGGGCTCATTGGTCACTCCACGCAAGGCAAACCAGGACAGGTCACCGATGACACCTCCCACATCAGGGCCGAATGACATGGAATAACCGATATATACCCATTCAAGTGAAATGATCGAAATCATGATAAAGCTCTGCATAATGGTCCCGAGCACATTTTTGCTCCGCACCATCCCTGCATAGAACAAAGCCAGTCCCGGGGTCATCAACAGCACCAGGCCGGCAGCCGCCAGAATAAAAGCAGTATCAGCAGCCGAAATCATCCGTCTCTCCTTGTTTTTTGAAAAAATGTTACAATTTTGTAAAAATTTTTACAAGACTGTAACAAAAAAAGGCAAAACGGTCAAGCGGCAAATCCATGCTTTTTGTATTATCCGCTGCCGGCCCGGCTGCCGGGCAGTCACGTGTCCCGGACCTGCCCGCGCAATGCCAGCGCAGCTGCCATGTATCCTTGTTCTGCTCTGCACAGTACGGTTATCAGGGAAAAACGAACCCGCCGGAATAATATGGGAGCAAAAGAGATGCGGGAGGAAAAACGAAAAAAAAGAAGCAACACTGCCGCAGTCGGCAGCGGAATCCGGTCAGACGGAAAATCTATGCGTTTATTATTTCATGCAGAACGGTGCTGAGCTGCTCCGTATTAAAAGGCTTTGACACCACCCCTTTGAAGCCGTACTTCGCATACTCCGCCATAACAGGATCATTGGAATAGCCGCTCGAAACAATGACCCTGGCCTCCGGGTCACGCTGCAGAAGCTTGGCAACGGCCTCCCTGCCGCCCATCCCCCCCGGAATGGTCAGGTCCATGATAACAGCGTCATAGGGCTGGCCGGACTCTTTTGCCTCTGCATACATCTCAAGGGCCGCTGTTCCATCTTCCGCAAAATCGGGACTGTAGCCCAGGTAGCTGAGCATTTCCCCGACTATTCCCCGGATATGCTCCTCATCGTCCATCACCAGGATCCTGCCGGAACCGTGTTTTTCCTCCAAGACGCGATCATGGACTTTTTCCTCGCTGCCGCCCCTGACCGCCGGGAGGTAAACGCTGAACCTGGAGCCTGCTCCCGGCTCGGACTCGACATCAATGTGACCGTTATGCTTGCTGATAATGGAATGACAGATGGTCAGCCCCAAACCATTGCCGGTATGCTTGCTGGAAAAATAGGGATCAAAGATTCTCTCCAGGTCATCCGGGGCTATACCTACCCCCTCGTCGGCAAAGACAATCTTGACATATTCACCCCCGGGCAGCGGCAACATGCTGTTCTCGCCAACACGGCAGTTTTCCGCACTTACGGTGATGGTCCCGCCCTCATGCATGGCCTGGGCGCCGTTCAGGGTGATATTCTGGAACACCTGGCTGAGCTGACCCGTGTCGGCGTCAACCGGCCACAGGTTGTCGGGCAGATGATACTCGCACCTGACATTGGACCCGCTCAGCACAAAGCGGGTCGATTCCTCCAGGAGTCCCTTGATCTGCACGAGCTGCTTCACGGGCTCCCCACCCCTGGAAAAGGTGAGCAGCTGCTGGGTGAGACCCTGGGCACGCGAAGAGGCCTTCCTGGCGCTTTCCAGCCACTCCTGGACCTTGTCTCCGGGGGGCACGGATTTCTGCGCCAGGTCGATATATCCCATTATACCGGTCAGCAGATTATTGAAATCGTGCGCAATACCGCCGGCAAGCACCCCCATGGATTCGAGTTTCTGGGCCTTCAGGAGTTCTTCCGCCATCTTCCGGCGCTCGGATATATCCCGGATAAAACAGAAATAGTGCCCCCTGCCCTCCATGACCGTATAGGTTGCGCTGATCTCAACCGGCACGGCCTCGCCCGCCTTTCTCTTCTGGTCAGCCTGGAACATGAGAGAGCCGGCATTTTTGATCCGGGCAAGAAAAGACTCCTCACCGTCTTGTGTTTCCAGGATCTCTATATCATGTATATCCATGTACAGAAGTTCTTCCTTCGCATACCCCGCCATCCTGCACAGGGCCGGATTCACGTCGATGATCTGCCCGTCCTCGCCCAGCAGAACGAACCCGTCCGTTGAGGCCTGCAGAATAGTCTGGTTCCTGGCCATATGGGCGAGTATTTTCTTATTGTTTTCCTCGAGGATTTTGCTCATCTCGTTGAAGGAGTGAATCAGTTCACCGAATTCATCCTTGCCCCTGTAGGAGGACCTGTAGCCGAGATCACCCTGCCGGATCCTGCGTGTTGCCGTCAACAGTTCGGAAACAGGCCGGGTAATGCTCCTGAGCAGGAAAAACGTGATGAGGATGACGACAAGCAGGGAAAAGATAAGGGTAGCCGCGAGGATTTTTTTTGATTTCCGCACCTTGTCAAGAGCAACAACGGTCTTGCGGCGCAGGTTCTCGTTTGCCGTGATTGCCATCTCCTGCGACTTGAAAATAATGGTATCCCCGATTTCCGCCGCCACAACCTGGAGCCGGGCAACTCTTTTTGGATCCGCCGTGGACGTCATAAAGTAGCTGAGCGCTTCCTTGTACTGTTCCGTCAGTTGCTGCAGCTCCTCTATACCCTGGTCTACCGGCGGATTATGGTGGCAGTCACTGCATGTCTGCACCCTTTCCCGAAGCCGGAGGACATTATCAACTATAAGGTCGAGTTCCTTGCCGAACATGGTTCCCGTTGTATAGAGGTTCGACTGCACCTCCTGCACGGTAATGACAAGTTCCTGGCGGATGATCTCGACCTTGTGCAGGGTCAGCAGCGCATCAAGGTTGGATGTTGTCTTGTTGATAATATAGAGCGTGATGAGAATTCCGGAAAAAAACAGGATAAACACCACGAGAAAGGATGTAATGATTATTTTTTTCATCTGGTGTCAGGGCCTGCAAATGATATACCGGCGTCTTCCGCAATGCGCATCACCGGAGCTAGATCCGCCCTGGTCGCCTTGATGAAACGAAGCGCCTGGAACTGCCGCAAAACTTTCTTGCCTCTGGACGTTGTCTCCATGCTCAACAGGACCCGTTCTATCTTTTCTTTTATTTCTCCCGGAAGGTCTTGGCGCAGGCACAGTGTTTCCTCGGGAACAT
>JAJRVA010000262.1 GCA_024277485.1 Deltaproteobacteria bacterium
AAGACTGCTGGGTGCAGAAAAAATGCAACATCAAAAAAGACTGTCCGGCCTGGGAGTTTCAGGCAGGGCAGTTCTGCTGGTTTTTAAGTGGTACCCAGTGCGAATGCGCGGCTGAAAAAGAGTGGAAAGACAAAATGGAGATCTGCCGTGAATGCGAGGTCCTCTCCTCCCTGATCTGACCCCCGCCGCTCTTGTATTTAATCCGTATCCACCCTGCTGTTTTCCCTTTTTTCCGGGTGCCCTCCCCCTGTCCTGATTATTCGCCACCATTCCTGCTCTTTGCATGGCAGATGTACTTCCTGTTTACCCGTGGCACCTGTCATGGTAAATAATATACCTTCTATCAAAAAACCCGGCAGGTTATTTCATGGGACAAGATAAAAAAGTCGGCGTTGCCATGAGCGGTGGGGTCGACAGCTCAGTTACCGCTTGCATCCTGAAGCAAAACGGCTTTACCGTACACGGCTTTTTCATGCTCCTTCCCCTGCCCGGCATCAAAACTCATATCAAACGGGTTCAAAACGTTGCAGAGCATCTTGATATACCCCTCCATCTCGTTGAGATCGAAGATGACTTCCGTCGTATTGTCATGGATTATTTTATCACAACATACCGGCAGGGACGCACGCCGAATCCCTGTGTCATCTGCAACAGGCGGATCAAATTCGGCGCTCTGCTGACAGAAATACAGGCAAGAGGCATGGACAAAATGGCAACCGGGCATTACGCCCGTATCGCCCGATCGGACCGTGGTACATATACGCTGAAGAGAGGCCGGGATCCTGAAAAAGACCAGTCCTATTTTCTCTGCCGCCTGTCTTCGGCGCAGCTGCAAAACCTGCTTCTGCCGCTGGGTGAGTTAACAAAAACAGAGGTGCATGGCCTGGCGGCAGAGATGAACCTGCACGGTATCCATGGACCGGAAAGTCAGGATATCTGTTTTCTGGCAGGTGAAACTGTTTCCGGTTTTTTTGATAAACAGGGCATCCGGGACCTGGCCGGTGAAATTGTAACCGTCGGTGGCCGGGTAATCGGTCACCACCGGGGGCTGTGGCATTACACCACGGGACAGCGACGCGGGCTGGGGCTGCCCGACACCACGCCCTGGTATGTGAAACGCCTGGATGCACAGGACAACCGGCTCATTGTCTGTAAAAACGATGACCTGTTTACCAGCCAGATTGTTGTCAGGGATGTGCTCTGGAACGAACCGCCGCCTGCTTCGTGGCAAGGTTATGTGCAGATCCGGGGACGCCATCCCGCCTGCCAGGCCTCTGTTACCCGGACCGGGAAGCAGGGCGAGTGGACCATACTGTTTGATGAGCAGCAGAGGGCCGTTACTCCGGGACAGTTTGCTGTTTTTTACCTGGAAGATACTGTTGTGGGCAGCGGTGTTATTGCTGACCATCCCGCCTGAGTGCAGGGAGAAAGGTGCGTGAAAAAAATTGCCGTTGCCACCCTGGGCTGCAAGGTCAACCAGTTCGAGTCAGCCTCCTTTCTTTCCTCTTTTCAGGAGGCGGGTTGTGAAATAGTTCCCTTTTCCAGCCGGGCTGATGTCTATGTCATCAACACCTGCGCCGTTACCGGTCGTGCCGGCCAGCAGTCGCGGCAGCTCGTCCGCCGGGCATTGAAAACCAATCCGGATGCCCGCCTCGTTGTCACCGGCTGCTACTCGCAGATGGATCCCCAGCAGATCCTGGGAATCACTGAAAACAGTCTCTGCATTGTCGGGAACGGCTACAAACACCTGCTGGTTGAGGCTGCCCTTGCGGAGAATTCGTGTGATCTGTCCCTGCTCATGGGCAATGTCGGCCTGCGGCGCGAGATATCCCCCCTGCAGGCCCGCCGTTTCAGCGGCCGGACGCGCGCTTTTTTACGCATTCAGGATGGGTGCAACAACTTCTGCTCCTACTGTATTGTCCCCTATACCCGCGGCCGGAGCCGCAGTGTGCCTGTCAGGGAGGTGCTGGACCAGGCTGCGGTGTTTGCCGGGGAAGGATACAGAGAGATCGTGATTACCGGCATCAATGTCGGCAAATACGGGGCCGACCTGGGCGAAGGTGAGACCATATACTCCCTTTTTTCCAGGCTTTGCCGTGATTTTCCCGACATGCGTTTTCGTCTCAGTTCCATCGAGCCGACCGAGGTCAACGATACCCTGCTTGACCTGATGACCAGTCTGCCGAACTTTATGCCGCACCTGCATATCCCGCTCCAGAGCGGTGACGACCGTATTCTCAGCAGCATGAACCGGCACTATTCTGCCGGGTACTTTACCGAGGTTGTCACCTTGATCCACGCCGCCCTGCCCCATGCCGCCATCGGCTGCGATATCCTGTGCGGTTTCCCCGGTGAAGACGAGACGGCCCACACCACCACGTTTGGCCTGATTGAAGAACTACCTGTAACCTATCTCCATGTTTTCCCCTATTCAAAACGTTCCGGGACCGTGGCGGCATCCATGCGGGACCAGGTGGTCAAACAGGTCAAGGAGGAACGGGTCCGGGAGCTGCGCGACCTTGACCGAACAAAACGGGAACTCTTTTACGCTCGTTTTGTCGGCACCACGCAGCAGGTCCTGGTTGAACAGCGAAACAGAAAAAACAAACTCCTGCAGGGGTTTTCGGAAAACTACCTGCCTGTTCAGCTGGACGGACCGGCGAGCTTACGCGGAAAAGTTGTCCCCGTCAGAATTGACCGGATGGAAAACGGGGCGCTTTTCGGTATTGAAGAGAAGTCGTAACTTGAGATAATTATGCGAAACAGGTAAACTGCAGGCTGGTTGACAACTCAACATACCAGCTTCACCCTTTTATCTGACCTATGATCGGAGAAATAATTGCCATTGGCGATGAGCTGACATCCGGACGAATCGCCAACACGACAAGCGGCTTTGCCGCCAGCCAGCTCTTTGCCGCAGGCCATGAAATATTTGCCATGCATACCATCGGCGACACCCCCTCTCTCATCGGTGAAGCACTGGTACGGGCCATCAGCAGGGTCGATTTTGTCATTGTTACCGGCGGTCTTGGCGCCACCTCGGACGACCTGACCAATGAGGCTGTCGCAGAGGCGCTCAACAGGCCACCCACCCTGTATCGGGAAATCCTGAAACAGGTTCAGCACTATACACAGGGCTGTGCCAGTGATACCGAGATGCTCCAGAAATTGGCCTGGCTGCCGGAAGGGGCCGAGGTCCTGAGTGCCCAGTCGCGGATGGCCGGGTATCTCCTGGTCTATGACAGCACGCCGATTTTCTTCCTGCCCGGGGTGCCGGGACAGATGAAGCAGCTCTTTGTCGAGCATGTTCTTCCCTGCCTGGCAGGCTGGACGCAGGACCCCCGTAACCAGGTCCGCCAGCGTATTTACAGGACCTTTGGTGCTTCTGAAAATACTCTCAACAGGCTGCTGCAGCCCCTGGAAAAGACAGATCATGTAACCATAGGCTATTATCCCGTCGGGACGGAGGTTCATGTCAGCCTGACAGTTTCCGGCCGGAGCAGGGATGAATCCGAAGGCCTCTTTTCCAGGACGGATGACGTCATTGTACAGACACTTGGAGACACGCTCTACGGGATTGATCATGACACCATGGCCTCTGTTGTCGGCCGCCTGCTGCAGCAGAACGGTCTGACGGTCAGTGTCGCCGAATCCTGCACTGGGGGCCTGCTTGGCAGTAAAATGACCGAGGTGCCCGGAAGCTCCGCGTGGTTTGTCGGTGGAGTGATCGCCTACAGTAATGCAGTGAAAGAACACATCCTTGGGGTGGACAACAGCCTGCTTTCCGAATATGGTGCTGTCAGTACACCGGTTGCCGCAGCAATGGCCAGGGGCGTCGCCGTCAAAACAGGTTCACACGCAGGTGTATCCGTTACCGGCATCGCCGGCCCCACGGGAGGAACAGAGGCCAAACCCGTCGGCACGGTACACATGGCATTCTTTGCCCGCAACCAGACAACAGAACACCAGTATCATTTTTCCGGCACCAGGAAGGAGATACAGGAAAGAGCAGCCCACACCGCTCTCAATCTCATACGACGTGTATTGTGAAACTGAAAGGAGAACACAATGGCAGGAGCGACCAACTCTCATCAGGCCGGCAGAATCAAAAGCGTTGACAATGCCATCACCCAGATTCAGCGACAGTTCGGCAAAGGAGCAATCATGCGCCTTGGCTCGGAAGAGCGGGAAAACATCCCTGTTATTCCCACCGGAGCCCTGAGCATTGATATTGCCCTCGGTGTCGGCGGACTGCCGCGCGGCCGGGTTACGGAGATCTACGGCCCGGAATCGTCCGGCAAGACCACCCTTGCCCTCCACGTGATTGCCGAGGCACAGCGCAGAGGCGGCACGGCTGCCTTTATTGACGCCGAGCACGCTCTTGATACGGCCTACGCGGACCGGCTCGGTGTCGACACCGACAACCTGCTGATTTCCCAGCCTGATTTTGGAGAACAGGCCCTCGAGATAACAGAAATCCTCATGCGCAGCGGCGGGGTCGATATCATTGTCATCGATTCCGTTGCCGCCCTGGTTCCCCGGGCCGAGATTGACGGCAATGTAGGGGACCACCACGTCGGTCTGCAGGCCAGGCTCATGTCCCATGCCATGCGCAAGTTCACCGGTGTTCTGAAACGTACCAACACGGTTCTCGTTTTTATCAACCAGATCCGCATGAAAATCGGGGTCATGTTCGGCAACCCGGAAACAACGACCGGCGGCAACGCGCTCAAGTTTTACAGTTCCATCAGGCTCGATATCCGCAGAATGACCCAGATCAAGGACGGGCAGGAGGTCATCGGTAACAGGACCAAGGTCAAGGTGGTGAAAAACAAGGTGGCCCCGCCCTTCAAGACAGCCGAGTTTGATATTATTTACGGCGAGGGAATCTCAAAAACAGGCGATCTGCTGGATCTTGGCGTGCAGCTGGAAATCGTTGATAAAAGCGGCGCCTGGTACGCCTACCAGGATGAACGTATCGGCCAGGGCCGGGAAAACGCAAAGGCCTTTCTCAAGGAACACCCGGAAATACGTGCTGATATCGACAACAAGGTCCGCCTGGCCTACGGTTTGCCCTCAAGTGAAGCTGAACAGGTGCAGGGGGAGGACCAGAAAACAGGCTGACGTTCCCTCCTCCATCCAGGTACACATCATTTCAGTAGAATCCGGTCTCAAAAGAACCCGGTTTCAACGACAGAATGAAAAAAATTCCGGCACCCACACCAGGACTGCCGGAATTTTCATTTTCATTGCTTTTTCCACCAGCCATTTTTTATATCATTACTTGTGAAGCAGGGGCAGAGCGACTACACTTTCCCCAAACAGTCAGTCAGTTTACGACATCATACTCCTTATGGAAATTATCCTCATTGCCGCCATGGCCGCTAACCGGGTCATCGGCCGGAACAATACCATTCCCTGGCATATCCCGGGAGAACAGAAACGTTTTCGGGAAATAACCTGGGGCCATCCTCTGATCATGGGACGCAGGACCCATGAGTCGATTGGCAGGCCATTGCCCGGAAGGCGCAACATCGTTGTCACCCGGAACAGAGATTATGTGTCGCCGGGCTGTGAAATAGTACACTCGCTTGAGGAGGCATATGCACTGTGCCGGCACGAAAAGCGTGTGTTCAATATCGGCGGGGAACAGCTTTACCGTCAGGGCCTCGCTCATGCCGATACCTTGCTGCTCACGGTACTGCAGGATCCCGTGGATGGTGACGCCTGTTTTCCTGATTTCTCCGGAGAAGGATTTATCCTGGTTGCTGAAGAGCAGGTCCTTGCCATGCCCCCCTACTCTGTGCAGACGTATCAACGCAGAAAAAACTGATGTTTTCCCTCATAATCAGGAACTTTTCTCATTGTTCTTGACTTGTCAGCATCTTTTGAAATATAATTATAATATTGATAAGTTTAATAGTATTTGTTTTACCGATACATACCCAACCGCTCCAAAATTCAAAACAGGAGGAACGTATGGACAGTAAGGATCTGAAAAAACTCTTGGCCGGGCTGGGTGTTGCAGCCCTGGTCAGTGCCGGTGGAACACTGCCTGCAGCGCATGCTGCCGGCGGCAGCGGCTGAGGCAAAGCCAAGGACAGCGCAGTTGGCGCTGCTCAGGACAAGGCTCAAGGTGCAGCAGAGGAAGTTACTGACGAGGCAAAGAAAAAGGCCGGCGAAGCAGTAGAGGCCGTTGGCGACGAGGCAAAGAAAAAAGCCGATGAGGCGGTCGAAGCGGTAAAAGATAAGGCGGGTGAAATGATGGAAAAGCCTGCCGCGCCCAGTGGCTGAAGCGGCTCCAAGTAAGCGTGCGGTCTGCACGCCTGAAACGGTTTCATGAAAACCGGTTGCCCGATGACTGGCAACCGGTTTTTTTATGTACTCTTCCTTTTCCTTTTTCCCAATAGAACCCTTGCAATAAACCCTTCCCAACCGTATGCTTTCAGCAGGGTGCCCTGTTGATTGCCCCTTGCACCGGTTAAAAAGTATGCGCCGTTTTTTTGTCAGCCAGAAATCACTCTCCAAGGACACAGCCCTTCTCTCGGAAGCGGAATCGCATCATATTGCCTCTGTTCTCCGTATGCAGCCCGGCGACCCGGTTGAACTCTTTGACGGATCAGGCGCCATTTACCATGGAGAACTGCAGCGCGTATCGCGTGATCAGGTTGCCGTGCGGCTTCTCTCCCGAAAAAAAGAATACTCCCTGCCTGCCAGACCACTTTCTCTTTTCCAGGGCCTTCTGAAGGGGAAAAAAATGGATTTTCTGGTCCAGAAGGCGACAGAACTTGGTGTTCACTCCCTGCAGCCGGTCAGAACCCGTTACAGCGAGAACCATGCCAACCCTGAACGGCAGCGGCAGCGGTGGCATCGTATTATGGTGGCGGCCTGCAAGCAGTGCAAACGATCCACGCCCCTGGATATCCGTCCACCTGTTGCCCTGGACCAGATCGATGTGTCACGCTTTGCAACGCACCTGATGCTGTGGGAGGGAGAAATTGAAACATCCCTTGATGGATCCCTGCTCCGGGAAGAGGGACCTGTCAGCCTTCTGCTTGGTCCTGAAGGCGGTTTTCACCCGGAAGAGGTTGCATGGGCCGGAAAAATGGGTTTTCAGAGTACATCTCTCGGCCGGCTCACATTGCGTGCTGAAACCGCGTCCCTTGCCGCCATGACCATTGTCCAGTTCCTCCTTGGTGAACTTTCCCGGCCCTGAAAGGGTTGCAAGAAGGGCTGTTCCGGCTATTCATCTTTTGTAATCCCCTCCGTTCCATGATACAGTAAAGACGCAAAACACATGGACCGCAGGAGAGGGAATGAAAGCTGTTGTTCAACGGGTCAGCCGCGCTGAAGTCAGGGTCAGGGCTAATCTTTCCGGAGAGATTAGCCACGGAACCTTGGTCCTTCTGGGGGTGCACCGTGAAGATACCCTGAAAGATGTTGCCTGGATGGCGCGGAAACTGGTGCACCTGCGGATCTTTGAGGATGATGCGGGACTGATGAATCGCTCCCTGCTGGACACAGGCGGCGAGATGCTGATTGTTTCCCAGTTTACCCTGCTGGGAGACTGCCGCAGGGGAAGGAGACCTTCCTGGGCGGCAGCAGCGCCTCCCGAGCAGGCGCAAGCACTCTACTTTGCTCTGGTTGAGGCGGTCAACGATTATGGAATACGAACCGCCACTGGAGAGTTTCAGGCCATGATGGAGGTCAGCCTGGTCAACAGCGGCCCGGTAACCCTCCTGCTTGATTCGCGCAAGGAAATATAACCTCTGCCTCACGGAAAAAGACAATGACAGAATTCACTCCTGGTTCAATATACAGCGGTTTTCTGCTGAACCGCATTGAAACCCTGCCGGAAATAGACTCCACGGTATTTCATTTCACCCACCAGGTTTTAGGCACCCCGGCCTTTGCCATCAAGAACCGGGATCCCAACAAAACATTCTGTATTGCCTTTCAGACCCTGCCGGAAGACTCGACAGGAGTTGCCCATATTCTTGAGCATTCCGTCCTCATGGGCTCGAAAAAGTACCCGGTCAAGGATGTGTTCGGTGAAATCAACAAGGGAGGCCTGATGACCTTTCTCAACGCCATGACCGGTTCCGACACCACCTGGTATCCCTTTGCGACCCGCAACCTGGCGGAATACTTCAATATTATGGATGTCTACTGTGACGTGACCCTGAACCCGCTTCTCCTGGAGTCCACCTTTGAACAGGAGGGCTGGCATTATCACCTGGAGGCGCCTGATCAGCCTCTGCAGTACCAGGGTGTGGTCCTCAACGAAATGAAAGGCGCCTTTTCAGACCCTGTCCGTTCCCTGTTTCATCATGTCTTCAAGGGGCTGATGCCCGGTTCCACCTATGCGCACGAATCAGGGGGGGACCCGCAGCACATACCCGATCTCAGCTATGCGCAGTTTGTCAATTTTCACCGGCGATATTACCACCCCTCCAATGCCACCCTGTTCTTCTACGGGGATGCTGACCTTGGCCGGGAACTGGCCTTTGTCCAGGATCATTTTCTGGCCGCCTTCCCGGCGCCTGACAGCAAGGCCGCAATACAGCAGGGACAGGGTATCAGCGAGCCCCTTTTTGTTGAAGACTGTTACGGGGTACAGCCCGGCAGTGATCTTGCCGGAAAAACCTTTCTCGGGGTCGGCTCTGCCGTGGGCACGGTTGTTGACCGGCAGCGCAACACCGCCTTCCAGGTCATTGCCCAGATCCTGTACAACTCTGATGCCTCTCCCCTGAAAAAAGCGGTTATCGAGGCCGGGATCTGCCGTGATTTCGGTGGTCTCTTTCTGCCCAACTCCTGTTTTACCACCATCATGATGACATACCTGATCGGCAGTGAACCTGAACATTGCGACAGGTTTCGCGAGGTCTATACCACAACGCTCCGGGAAATGGCCACCTCCGGCCTTGACCCGGACCTGGTTCTCTCTGAACTCAACAAGTATGAGTTTTCCGTTCGGGAGGAAATGACCAAGGCACAGCGGGGACTTGACCTGATCGGCAAGGCCCTGCCTGCCCTTAAGCACGGCATGGATCCATTCGACGCCCTGTGTATTGACCGGCTGTTCAGGGACATCAGGAAAGCAGCTCTTGAACAGGGATATTTTGAGCAGCTTATCAATGCGTACCTCCTGGACAACCCGGCCACGGTGGAAATCATCCTGAAGCCGGATCCCGATAAAATCATCCGCACCCACCAGAGAGAAAAACAGCGCCTTGACGAACATGCCGCCGGTTTGGACAAAGATGGAATAAACAGGATCATCCACCGCACCAGGGAGCTGATGGACCTGCAGCACCAGCCCAACAGCGAGGAAACCCTTGCTCTCCTGCCCAAGCTCAGCACCAGGGACCTGGAACCTGTTCTTGATTTCCACGAGGTTGATGCCGGGCACCTTCTCGGCAGACCATTTCTGGTCAACATGCTGCCGACCAACTCCATCGCCTACCTTGATTTCGGCTTTGATTGTTCAGGAATGCCTGCGGACCTCCTGCCCTGGCTCAACCTCTTCGGCACCATTATTACCGAAATCGGTACTGCATCCAGGGATTACATGCAGTTTGCCACCGACCTGGGCATATATACCGGTGGATTGACGCACTCATTCAGTACCTACAGGCGCATCGATGACCTCCAGGACCGGACGCAGCCCGTTCTCTGGCTGCACCTCAAGGCGCTCAGCTCCTCCCTTTCACCGGCCCTTGACCTGGTCCGTGATGTCTTTGACAGTGTCTCCTTTGCCGACCGGAAGAGGATTCGCGAAATCGTCCTGCGTGAATTTGCCTGGACCGAACATTCCATCCAGAGTGAAGGATACAGCCTGGCTGCTTCCCGCGTGTTTTCGCACCTGAGCAATTCCGGCAGATACAATGAGTATGTCAATGGTACGACCGCCTATCTCAAGCTGAAAAATCTTGCCGCCAATTACGACCAGCTGGAAGAGCAGCTTCTTCGCAACCTTGCCGAGATCCAGAGAATTCTCTTTCGTAGACCCGCCCTTCTCTTCAGCCTGACCGGCTCAGAGACTGATATCAACACCTTTCAGGAAGCCTGCGCCGACATTGTTGCCCCGTTTCCCGAAACCCCGCTCGACCCGGTCAGCCCCGATTTCCAGGAATTCCGTCGCAGCGAGGCGCTGTGCACTTCTGCCGAGGTCGTCTACAATGTCCAGGGGTGCTCCCTGTTCAGCAACAGCCAGGAGTACAACGGTCACTTTGAGGTGCTCAAGACATGGATGTCCAGGGATTATCTGTGGAATACAGTGCGCCAGATGGGCGGCGCCTATGGCTGCTTTGTCCAGTTCAACCACATAACCGGTAATTTCGGCCTGGTAAGTTACCGAGACCCACAGATCAGCAAAACCTTTGATGCCTACGGCCGGTTGCGCGACCATATCAGCAACCTGGATCTCTCACCGCAGGTCATGCAGCAGCTCATTATCGGCACCTATGGCAACCTTGATCCGCACCAGTCGCCATTTGCGGCAGGAGTAACGGCGGTAAACGAATATCTAACCGGAATTACAAAGGAATTTAAGCAAAAGCGCATCGACGACGTTCTGGCGACCACCCTCAAGGAATTACAACGCTTTGCGCCGCTGTTCGACAGCCTGACAGACAACTGCTACCGCACAACCATCGGCAGTTGTGACAAGATCAGGGCCCATGCTGAGCTTTACGATGAAATCATAGAGCTTTGAAAACCGGCCTTACGGGTGCCTTGAAACATTACTCCGTGCAGTGCGCTTTGTCAGCTTTGTGACCTTTCCAGTACGGTATCATGTTGAAACCTGCGGTCATCATGGTGAGGGTAATCAACCATGTAATGTAATCCCCGGGACTCCTTCCTCATGCCGGCACTCTGAATAATCAGCTCTGACACAAGGGCAATGTTTCTCAACTCGACCAGATCAGGTGTCAGGAGAAAATCATAAAAATGCTCCCGGATTTCCTCCAGGACAGGCGCGATTCTCCTGCGGACCAGTTGCAGTCTTTTTTCCCTGCGCACAATGCCGACATAGTTCCACATCAGTCTCCTGATCTGGTCCCAGTTATGGCTTATCAGAACATTTTCCTCAATGGAGCGCGCCTTCCCGGCCCTCCAGTCCTCAATCGCCCTGCCCGGTAATCGTGCCAGGATTTCCCAGTTGTCCCGGACCCGGATTGCACCCCGGTGTGCGAACACCACCGCCTCAAGCAGAGAGTTGCTGGCCAGCCGGTTGGCACCATGCAGTCCCGTACATGCGGTTTCGCCCAGGGCCATGAGCCCGTTCAGGGAGGTCTCTCCCCACCTGTTGACCTGCACGCCGCCGCACATGTAGTGCGCGGCAGGGACAACCGGAATGGGCTCTTTTGTCATATCCACACCATACCGTTTACAGGTGGAATAAATTGTTGGAAAGCGGGTTTTGATAAACTGGGCCGGCCGGTGCGTGATGTCAAGAAAAACGCAATCGTCGCCGCTCTCTTTCATTTCCGCGTCAATACTACGGGCCACAGTATCACGCGTTGCCAGGTCACCGCGCTGGTCGTACTGCTCCATGAAAGGAACGCCCGCGTTGTTGACCAGGATTCCCCCCTCCCCCCGAACAGCCTCTGAAATGAGGAAATTTTTTGCCAGGGGGTTGAAAAAGCAGGTGGGATGAAACTGGATAAACTCCAGGTTGGCAACCCGGGCCCCGGCACGGTACGCCATGGCCACTCCATCTCCGGTTGCAATATCCGGGTTGGTTGTATACAGGTACACCTTGCCGCACCCGCCTGTACACAGGACGGTCACCTTTGCCTGGCGGACTTCAACATCGCCTGAAATCCGGTTCAGGACATACGCGCCCAGGCAGCGCTCCCCTTGCCTGCTTTGCACACCCGTAACCCTGGACTCGACCAGGAGATCAATGGCAAGGTGATTTTCCAGCACCTCGATGGAATCGTGCGCTTCCACCTGGGCCAGCAGGGCCCGTTCAATCTCCCGGCCAGTCAGGTCAAATGAATGGGCAACCCGCCGGTGGGAATGCCCCCCTTCCATGCCAAGATCAAGCCCGCCACCATCCGCGCTTTCCTGAAAATGCACCCCCAGTTCGATTAATTCACGTACCCGATCCGGACCCTCCTCGACAACAAACCGCACAACCTCCTCGTCACAGAGTCCGTCCCCCGAGGCCAGTGTATCCCGCACGTGGTACTCCAGGGAATCTTCCTCGGAAAGGACCGCGGCCACCCCGCCCTGTGCCAGGTTCGTCGCCGTGTCCACACTCGCCTTTTTCGTTACCAGTGTTACCGTTGCAAAAGAGGCGACCTTCAGCGCAAACGACAGACCTGCAATCCCGCTCCCGATAACCAGAACATCAGATGTATAACGCATTGTCATTTTCCCTCACCAAGTACAGATGTTTCACGTGAAACATTCCAGGAACTTCACCCAAGGGTAAAGAGTGGTGTGGTGCAACTGCAGCCAGGAAATTTTTTTCACCGCAGGGCGATCACATGTCGAAAAAAGGTTCACCACTGGAGCAGAGTATAGTATACTTTGACAAAATCAAGCAACAAGAGAAGGAACGCCATGGCCAGAAATCTCAAGGCAAAAATCGTTGTGCTGGCAAACCAGAAGGGTGGGGTCGGCAAAACGACGACATCGCTCAACCTGGCCTCCGCACTTGCGGTGAAGGGGAAAAAGGTTCTGCTGGTTGATTCGGATCCACAGGGAAACGCCTCCAGCGGGGTCGGCGTTTTCAAAACTGACAACGGGGCCCAGCTGTACAACTGCTTCATGGGGAACCAGACAGCGGAAAACTGTCTTCGCGATACAGGGCTCAGCAACCTCAAGGTCCTGCCCTCATCCATCGACCTTGTCGGGGCTGAAATCGAGCTTATCTCCTTGAAAAATCGTGAAAAAAAGCTAAGGAACATCCTTCGGCCTGTGCGCAGCAGGTTTCACTACATTATCATTGACTGCCCCCCCTCCCTTGGCCTGCTGACGATCAACGGGTTGACAGCGGCTGACTCTGTTCTGATCCCCATGCAGTGCGAGTATTTTGCCCTGGAAGGCCTTGCTCAACTTATTGAAACGATTAGACAAGTTAAGAAAAACATGAATCCCGGCCTGTATATAGAAGGGTTGCTGCTTACCATGTTTGACCGCCGCAACAGGTTGACGCATCAGGTGGCGGCTGAAATCAAAACCCATTTCGGCAAACAGGTTTTCAAGACGGTCATTCCACGGAACGTCAGGCTGAGTGAAAGCCCCAGCCACGGGAAAACGATCCTTGAGTATGATCGTAACTGTACAGGGGCACGGGCATACATCAAGCTTGGCAATGAATTTTTGCGACGGAGCAGGGTATCATGAATACAAAAAGTGTCCTTGGCAGGGGGGTTGAGGCCCTCCTGCAGCACGATCTTGACAGCGGTGAAGGGGAAAAGTTTTTTTTCTGCGATATTGACAAAATCGAGCCCAATCCCCACCAGCCGAGAAAACATTTTGACGAGGTAAAGCTGCAGGACCTTGCCGATTCGATCGCGGAAAGGGGAGTGATTCAGCCCCTGCTCGTTGCACGGGTAAAGGGAAACAGGTATAACCTGATTGCCGGTGAAAGAAGGCTGCGGGCCGCTAAAATAGCCGGACAGGACGAGGTGCCGGTCGTTGTGATGGAGGCAGGCTCAGAGAGCAGCAACCTGGAGCTGGCTCTTATTGAAAATATCCAGCGCCATGATCTCAACCCCATCGAAGAGGCGATTGCCTACTCCAGGCTGATCGAGGAATTCAACCTCACCCAGGAAAAGGTTGCTAAAAAGGTCGGCCGCAAGCGGTCCACAGTGACCAACACCCTGCGCCTCCTCAACCTTCCCGACTACCTTCAGGATGACGTGGCCAGCGGTATCATCAGCGAGGGCCATGCCCGGGTCCTGCTCAGGCTCAAGGACGATGAGCAACTGATCCAGGAGATACGGGGACGGATCATCAGGGAGGAACTCTCTGTCCGGGAAACCGAGCGTCTTTGCCGGCAGGCCAAGTCCGTTGCCGCCAGCAGCAGGAAAAAAACCGTCAAAAAAGGTGCGGACGGGCTGCCTGCATCATATTGCCGGGCCCTGACCACCCAGTTGGTGAACCACCTGAACACCAAGGTCCGCATAGTCCAGAACGGAGAGCGGGGCAAACTGGAACTGGAATACTATTCAACCGATGATCTCGACCGGCTCGTCTCCCTGTTGACCGGGTAGCGTCGATGTGTCCCCGAAACCCACCAGCCTGCACTGCATCGCAAACATACTTTGCTGATGCAGTGCAGGTCCCGGAAAAAGCAGCGCTGCAAAAAAGTTTCATCAGAGAAAAAAAATGAAAAGAAAATTCAAGCCTAAAAAAACGCCCTTTATCCTTCTCGCCCTCTTTCTCCTGCTCCTGCTTATAGGTCTGGCGGCAGGCGAACCGACACGAGTGCTTGAGCAGGCCAAGGCCGTCTGCCTCTCCTGCATCGGCATAGGTTGACGTCATGGAGATGGTCCGGAAATGGGTCCAGGTTGTATGGATCTTTATTGTGAACGGATACTGGGGTTTCCCGGTCTCTAAAAACATCTACCAGGGACCGCTCAAGGTCATCTGTTCGCCGGGGCTCAACTGCTACTCCTGCCCGGCGTCCACCACCTACTGCCCCCTGGGTAGCCTGCAGCAGCTTTTGCTGGGTATCCGGTTTTCCCTGGAAACCGGCAGTTTTTACATTGGAACCTTTGTTGTCGGCACCATGGGGGTCCTGGGAGCCACGTTCGGCCGCTTTATCTGCGGCTGGGCCTGTCCCTTCGGTCTGTTCCAGGAACTGCTCCACAAGATACCTTCCCGCAAGTATCCTGTTCCCAAAAAGCTCAACTGGTGCAAGTATGCTTTTTTTGCCCTTTTCGTTGTCATTCTGCCGCTCTTTGTGGTCGATGAATTCGGGCTGGGCGCGCCGTGGTTCTGCAAATACATCTGCCCGGCCGGGACACTGGAGGCAGGTCTGCCCATGCCGATCCTGCAACCGGACTTAAGAAGCACCCTGGGCTGGCTCTACGTGAACAAAATTGCTATAATGATCGCGTTTATCGGCTGGAGTGTCGTTGCATCACGGCCGTTCTGCCGGACAACCTGTCCATTGGGGGCATTTTACTCCCTGTTTAACAAGTACCGCCTGATAAAGTTGAAATTAAATGAAGACAACTGTACAAAGTGTGGTGCCTGTCATGCGGTGTGTCCCATGGAGATCAACTTTAATGAAACACCGGACAGCGGTGAGTGTATCAGCTGCCTGAAATGTATGACAGAGGCATGCACTTACGGGGCAATATCCGTTGAGGTGGCTGGATTTTCCCTCCTTGACGATGTAGTGCCAAAGAGAAAAAACAAAACAGCGTAAACAGATATGATGCGGAACTGGAAACGACTGACGTATATCCTGGGATTTCTTGTCCTGCTGCTGGCAACTGCACCTGCCGTGCAAGCGAAAATGGTGAGTATTGCCGGCAACGATGTCAACATGCGCTCGGGCCCCGGCACAAAGTATAAAGTCATGTGGGAGCTTGGCAACGGCTTTCCTCTCGTGGTGCTGAAGCGCTCCGGTCAGTGGTACAGGGTGCGTGATTTTGAAGGGACAATCGGCTGGGTGCACCGGGATGTCGTCAACAGGAGCCCGCACATGATTATCAAGGTCCACAAAAAATCCCGGAAGAGGATCAACGTGCGCAGCGGGCCGGGGACGAAATACAGGATAGTGGCAAAGGCCTACTACGGTGTTGTCTTCAAGACACTCAAGTAGCAGAACGGCTGGGTGAAGGTGCAGCACGAGAAGGGGGTAACCGGCTGGATAAAACGAAGCCTGCTGTGGGGGTGGTAAAAAACAAGCCCGTCTCGCGTGGAAACGGGCTTTTTTTGTGGCGGAGAGAGAGGGATTCGAACCCTCGGTGGAGTATTATCCCCACACTCGCTTAGCAGGCGAGCACCATCGGCCAACTCGGTCATCTCTCCGTAACTGTAACTCGCCTGGATCAGTTATCGAACGCCCAGGGTATGTTGCATATTTTGCTCTTGTACTCAGAGTGTTACATAATTATATATCACAAAGCCGTTACGGATTCAGGACTTTGTGGCGGAGGGAGTAGGATTCGAACCCACGGAACTTTCGTTCAACGGTTTTCAAGACCGCCGCCTTAAACCACTCGGCCATCCCTCCGGTCAGCAGAGTAAATACCATTTCGCGGAGACCATGTCAATATTCTCCTCGCTGTGAAACAATGATGAAACCAGAAGATACACAAACCAGGAAAGGGAGCCGGGACATTGAGCAGAAAAACCTGGGCTGCCTGTATGAAATAACCAAACACCTTTCCTCCTCGCACAACCTTCAGGAGTGTCTTGAAAAGGTCATGGCCACCCTGGCCGCTGAAAAGGGAATGAACAGCGGCACCATAACCATCGTCAACCCGGCCACCGGAGAACTCGAGATAGAGGTTGCCCACGGGATAACGGCCGAGGCCCGTCTCAGGGGAAAATACAAGGTGGGGGAGGGGATTACCGGCAGGGTGGTTGTCACCGGAGAACCTATTCTTGTTCCCCAGATCGGAGAAGAACCTCTCTTCTTAAACAGGACCAGGACCCGGGGGGATGAGAAGAAAAAGAAAAGCTCGTTTCTCTGTGTCCCCATCAAGACCGGCAAGCAGTGTATCGGAGCCCTGTCCATTGACCGTGAATACAGGGAAAACTTCGGAACCAGGTCGGAAAGTGACCTGCGCTTCCTTACCGTTGTCAGCGGACTTGTAGCACAGGCGGTACAGCGGGTCAGAACCGTGAATGAAGAAAAGGAGCAGCTGCGCAGGGAAAACACCAGGCTGCGCAGGGAACTCTCCGCCAAGAACAGGATTGAGGAGATAATCGGCAACTCGTCGCGCATGCAGGAAGTTTTTGATATGATCCACCGGGTGGCCGACTCCAACGCGACCGTTCTTCTGCGTGGTCAATCAGGCACCGGGAAAACACTTGTCGCCAGGGCCCTGCACGCCCACTCCGGCAGGAGCGACGGACCTTTTGTGGTGGTCAACTGCGCCGCCCTTCCGGAAACCCTGCTGGAAAGCGAACTGTTCGGCCATGAAAAGGGTGCCTTTACCGGGGCTATTGCCCGGAAAAAGGGACGTTTTGAACTGGCGGAGGGCGGCACCCTGTTTCTTGATGAAATCAGTGAAATAAGCCCGGCCGTGCAGGTCAAGCTGCTGAATGTTATCCAGGAGAGGACTTTTCAGCGCCTCGGCGGTACCGAGGTGCTGCAGGCTGATATCAGGCTTGTTGCGGCAAGCAACAGGGACCTGGAGGCGGGTGTGAAGGATGGCTCCTTCAGGGAGGACCTGTATTACCGTCTCAATGTCTTTCCGGTATACCTGCCGCCGCTGAAGGAAAGACGGACCGATATCCTGCTGTTGGCCGAACATTTTCTGGACCGGTACAGCCGCGAAAACAGCAAACACATCGAGAGGATATCCACCTCTGCCATTGACCTGCTCATGCAGTACCACTGGCCGGGGAACGTCCGCGAACTGCAGAACTGCATGGAGAGGGCTGTTTTGATCTGTGATGAAAACACCATCAAGGCCATCCACCTGCCGCCGACACTGCAAAGCTCGGATTCCGTCAGTTCGGACAAACCCCTGTCGCTGGCAACAGCGGTTGAAAACTTTGAGCGGGAACTGATTGTCGATGCCCTGAAAAAAAGCAGGGGCAACCAGACAAAAGCGGCCAGACAGCTTGAAACCAGCCTGCGGATTATCAACTATAAGATCCACAGTTACAAGATCGATCCCAAACAGTTCAAGACCGGCTGATGAAAATTCTACTGCACGTCTGCTGCGGGCCCTGCGCCCTTTATCCACTCCGGGTGATGCGTGACCTGGAACATGATGTGGAGGGTTACTTTTACAATCCCAATATCCACCCCTTCAAGGAGTTTCAAAGACGCATTTCCGCCCTTGAAGAGATGGCCGAACAGGAGAATTTTTCAATCCATATCGATGATGATTACGGCCTGACTGAGTACCTGCGCAAGGTGGTATTTAACGAAACATCACGCTGTTCCATCTGTTATGATATGCGGATGGAACAGGCTGCGGAAAGAGCCCGTACACTGGGTTTTGATGCCTTCAGCACAACGCTTCTCTACTCCAGGTACCAGAACCATGCCCTGATTCGCGAAAAAGGGGAAAGTCTCGCCCGCAAATACGGAGTGGGATTTTACTATGAAGATTTCCGGTTAGGCTGGCAGGAGGGAATCGACCGCTCCAGGAAAATGGGTCTGTACAGACAGCCGTACTGCGGCTGCATCTACAGTGAACAGGAACGGTATGACAGAAAACTGCGCCAAAAAATGAAACAGAAAGGAAAAAATCATGCTTAACATTATCGTGCTGGCGACAAACAATGCCAACAAGGTGAAGGAAATACAGGAACTCCTCAGGGACTCCCCGGTAGAGATCAAGTGTGTTGGAGATTACGGCCCCCTGCCCACGGTGGAGGAGGATGGGGATACCTTTGAGGAAAACGCCTACAAAAAGGCGTACCACTACGCGCGCGTTCTGGGGCTTCCCTGCCTGGCAGACGACTCCGGCCTGGTGGTTGAGGCCCTGGATGGCAGGCCTGGGGTGCACTCGGCCCGCTATGCCGGTGAAAATGCCACGGACATGGAAAAATGTGATAAACTGCTGCAGGAGATGCAGGGGAAGGACAACCGCAGGGCCAGCTTTCAGTGCGTCCTTTCCCTGGCCACTCCCGGCGGACCGGCCCTGACATGGGAGGGAAGCTGTGCAGGGGAAATCACGACAGAACGTTGTGGCGAGTCGGGCTTTGGCTATGACCCGGTCTTTTTTTATCCTGATTTCGGCAAGACATTTGCCGAGGTATCCATGCAGGAGAAAAACAGGGTCAGCCACCGGGGCAGGGCGCTGCAGGAGTTTGCCGCCGAGTTTGACAAGGTACTGGTCTGGCTTGAGCACCGGATGCTTGAGCAGAAACCGCCCAAACCCGACCACAAACAGTTTGAGAACAAGGACTGGTCTGATGAGATGGAATAACTCCCCGGTACGGAGCTTGGCCCGGCTGTTGCCAGTCTTTCTTCTCACCGTGATCGCAGCCGCCTGCGCACAAAAAAGCGCCGGATCCGGTATTATTTTCTGGCCAGGCAGTGGTTTTCCAGGGACATAGAGGAGGAAGACCGGGAGTTCATGCTGACCCCTGCAGCACGATCTCTTCCTTGAGGCTCCGCTGAAAGAGATCATCAACTGCCCTGCGGCAGTCCTTGTTTGCGTAGAGAACCTGGTACGTCTGTTCAAGGATCGGCATCTCCACCCCGTGTTGACGGGCCAGGTTGTAGCAGGACCTGGTTGTTTTCACTCCCTCGGCCACCATGGTCATTTCGGCAAGGGCCTCATCTAGGCTTTTTCCCTCTCCCAGCTTGAGGCCGACGGTCCTGTTTCTGCTGAGACTTCCGGTACAGGTCAGAACCAGGTCGCCAAGACCGCCAAGACCTGAAAAGGTAAGGGGATGCGCTCCCAGGTGTACCCCCAGGCGGGTAATTTCAGCAAGTCCCCGTGTTATAAGGGCCGCCCTGGTGTTCAGGCCGAAGCCAAGACCGTCACTTATGCCGGCGGCAATGGCTATCACGTTCTTCATGGCTGCGCTGAGCTCAAGCCCGGTGACATCACTGCTTGTGTAGACCCTGAAAAAACGGGTGGAAAAAAGTTCCTGAACAGCGCAGGCAGCATCTTTGCTTCCACTGGCAACAGTTACAGCCGTGGGCTGCTCCACGGCCACCTCTGCCGCAAAACTCGGACCACTGAGAACACTCAGGGAAACATGGATGGAGCGGTTCTGCCTGTCAAGGGTATCCTGCATGACCTGGGTCATGGTCTGGAGCGTCCTGTTTTCAATACCCTTGACAGCCGAGACAACAAGCGCGCCGTCCCCGAGTTCCGGCGCCAGTTTTTCAAAGACGGCGCGATAGCCGTGCGAGGGTATCACCATGACCACGCACCGGGCATCTCCGACCGCGCCAGCCAGGTCATCTGTCGGACAGACCATTTCCGGGATCCGGGCGCCGGGAAGATATTTTTTATTCTCCCTTTCCTTGTTTATGGCTGCGATATGAGCCGGATCATGCCCCCACAAAAAAACCCTTTCCCCTTTGTCACCAAGGAGCTTTGCCAGAGCGGTTCCCCAGCTTCCGGCACCGACAACGGCTGTATTCTTACTCTTCGGCAGGTTCATCTACTTCAACATCTGCTTCACGGGCAAGAAGAGACATACCAACCACCTTTTCACCCTTGTTAAGGTTGATGAGTCCTACGCCCTGCGTGTTCCGGCCAATGATACGGATCGTGTCCATGGGCATGCGGATAACCTTGCCGCTGTTGGCGATAAGCATGACCTGGTCCTCGTCGGTCACCTGCAGGGCGCCCACCACCTTGCCGTTTCTTTCGCTTGTACTTATCGCAAAAATGCCCATGCCTCCTCGTTTCTGAAGGCGGTAATCAGAGACAGCTGTTCGCTTGCCATAGCCGTTTTCGGTAACCGTGAGGATTGAATCATCGCTGTTGATGACCACCACGCCAACGACCTCGTCTCCCTTGCCCAGGGTTATTCCCTTGACTCCGGCTGCAAGGCGTCCCATGGTCCGTACATCCGATTCATGGAAATGAATGGACTTTCCGTTTTTCGTAACCAGGAAAATCTCGTCGTTGCCAGATGTTATGCGGGCGGTCAGGATCTCGTCATCTTCCTTGATGGTCAGGCCGTACTTTCCCTTGCGAAGGGGCCGTTTATATTCGGCTATACTTGTCTTTTTCACGCGGCCAAGCTTGGTCACGGTCAGGACGGTCTGCGATTCATCGGCCCGGGCAAGGTCCGCAACCGGCAGGATAGCTGCCATCTTTTCTCCCTCACCCAGCTCCAGCAGGTTGACAATGGCCTTGCCGCGGGCTACCCGGCTTGCCATCGGCAACTGGTACACCTTGCGCCAGAAGACCCGGGCCCGGTTGGTGAAAAAGAGAAAGGTGTCAAGGGTTGAGGCGGTGTACAGGTTGGTGACAAAGTCCTCTTCAACGGTGGTCATTCCCTTGACCCCCTTGCCCCCGCGCCGCTGAGAGCGGTACAGGGAGATGGGGTTACGCTTAATATAGCCGGCATGGGAAACGGTAACCACCATCTCTTCAGGGGTTATCATGTCTTCGGGCAGGATTTCGTCCGGAGCGTCAATGATCTCGGAACGGCGTTCATCCCCGTAGTCCTCGCGGATCTGCTCAAACTCCTCACGGATAATCCGCATGACCAGGGAGTCATCGGCCAGGATCTTGTTCAGCCAGGCTATCTTCTCAAGAAGTGTATTGTATTCGCTGATAATCTTTTCGCGCTCCAGGCCGGTAAGGCGGTGCAGCCGCATATCAAGGACATTCTGGGCCTGCAGCTCCGACATCTCGAAACGGCGGATCAGGCCCTCTTTTGCCTCTGCCGGGTTGGCCGATGACTTGATCAGTTCAACCACCTCGTCCAGGTTGGTTATGGCTATCTTGAGACCTTCAAGGAGGTGGGCCTTTTCCTCTGCCTTGCGCAGGTCAAAAACCGTCCTCCGGTAGACTATGGTTTTCCGGTGGGCGATAAAGTATTCAAGAATCTGCTTGAGATTCAGCACCTCCGGCTTGTTGTTGACAATGCACAGCAGGATTATGCCGAACGACTTCTGCAGGGGTGTCATCTTGTAGAGCTGGTTCAGGGTAATCTCCGGAATTTCGTCCTTTTTGAGCTCAATAACAATCCTTAAGCCATGGCGGTCCGACTCGTCCCGCACGTCTGAAATAGAGGTAACCCTCTTTTCCTTTACCAGGAGGGCTATTTTTTCCACCAGGGAGGCCTTGTTCTGCTGATACGGTATCTCCGTGATTATTATTGACTCAGCGCCGCTTTTTCGCTGCTCAATATGGGTGCGCGACCGCATTATCACAACCCCGCGGCCGGTTTCATATGCCTCGCGTATCCCGGCCCTGCCGCAAATATACCCCCCGGTGGGGAAATCCGGGCCGGTGATGATTTCCATCAGCCGGTGAATAGATATGTTAGGATCATCAACCAGGGCGATCAGGCCGTTTATCACCTCGGTCAGGTTGTGGGGCGGGATGTTTGTCGCCATGCCCACGGCAATACCGGAAGAGCCGTTAATAAGAAGATTGGGGACCTTGGAAGGTAAAACCGAGGGCTCGGTCAGCGAGTTGTCATAGTTGGGGACAAAGTCAACGGTTTCCTTTTCAAGGTCTGCGACCAGCTCCTGGTCAAGCCTGGTCATCCTGGCCTCGGTGTATCGCATGGCAGCCGCTGAATCACCATCCAGGGAGCCGAAGTTACCCTGGCCGTCCACCAGGGGATAGCGCAGGGAAAAATCCTGGGCCATGCGGACCAGGGTATCATATGCGGCGGTGTCACCGTGCGGGTGATACTTACCGATGACATCACCGACGATACGGGCTGACTTGATATAGGGGCGATTATAGGTGTTGCCAAGCTCGCGCATGGCAAAAAGTGTGCGCCGGTGCACAGGTTTCAAGCCATCCCGGACATCCGGCAGTGCCCGCCCGACTATGACCGACATAGCGTAATCAAGATATGATTTACGCAGCTCTTTTTCTATGGAAACAGTCGGGTACTGCTGATTGTTTTCTGATCTATCTGTCATTTTTTTCTTTCCTGTTTATATGTCCAGTTCGGACACCTCAAGGGCATGGTGTTGAATAAATTCACGGCGGGGTTCCACCTTGTCTCCCATCAGGGTTGTAAACATGTCATCCGCCGCCTCCGCATCATCAACACTGACCTGCACCAGGGTTCTGTTGTCCGGGTTCATGGTGGTCTCCCACAGCTGTTCAGGGTTCATCTCTCCAAGACCCTTGTATCGCTGCAGGTGGCTTCCCCTGAACGTTTCCTCCCGGACAGTCCTGATAAGATCATGCCAGTTCTCAAGGATTATCTCCTTGTCCTGGCCGGATGTAAGGGTGCGGTAAAGAACAAACTTTACCCGCAGATACTGCTGAATGTCCGTATACAGCTCCAGGGCCTGCCTGTACTCGTGAATAAGCGGGATATTGGGGCCCAGGGTCGTCATGACGTGCGACTGGCCGCGAAACGCCACATCCACCTCGTAACACGACGGGCGCCAGCGGCAGGATCGGATATTGCCGATAACCGCCCCTAATTTTTCAAGACTGGTCGTCAGTTGTTTGACAAAACCCTCCTCCTGGAACTGGTCCGCGGAAACGACGCCGTTGTCCAGGAGAAACAGGGTCATTGGTTCTATAATATTCAATCTTTCCAGATACATGCAGATCTGTTCAAACCTGGAGAGTTTCTTTAAAACAGAAACCATGTCACCTGCAGCTACCTCTTTTCCTTTTTCCGCCTTGAAGCGGAGAATTTTGGACGCCTGGCTGTAGAGAAAGTTGTTCAGGGCCTCATCGTCTATAAAGTACTGCTCCTTTTTCCCCTTGCCCAGACGATAGAGGGGCGGCTGGCCGATATAGACATGGCCGTTTTCTATGAGGGGCAGCATCTGCCGGTAGAAAAAGGTCAACAGGAGTGTCCGGATGTGGGCACCGTCAACATCGGCATCAGTCATTATTATAATTTTGTGATAGCGGAGTTTTTCCAGGTCAAACTCTTCCCGGCCTATACTCGTGCCCAGAGAGGCGATAAGCTGTTTGATTTCTTCACTGCCGAGAATTTTGTCAAAACGTGCTTTTTCCACGTTCATAATCTTGCCGCGCAGGGGCAGGATGGCCTGAATGCTTCGATCACGTCCCTGTTTGGCGCTACCGCCGGCTGAATCTCCCTCAACGATGAAAATTTCGCGTTCCCTGGGATCCTTGCTCTGGCATTCGGCCAGCTTTCCGGCCATCATTACCGACAAGCCGTCCTTTTTCCTGGACAGTTCCTTGGCCCTTCTGGCAGCTTCTCTCGCCCTGGCCGCTTCAACAGCCTTGGTCAGGATTCTTTTGGCAACCGCGGGATTCTGCTCCAGGTAAATACCCAGCTTTTCGTTACACAGCGTTTCAACAATGGATCGGACCTCACTGTTACCCAGCTTGGTCTTGGTCTGTCCTTCAAACTGCGGATTGGGGACCCGGACGGAGATGACACAGGTAAGACCCTCCCGCACATCATCACCGCCCATCTTAGCCCGGAGATTTTTGGGCACCACGTCATCTGTGGCATACCGGTTTATACACTTGGTCAGGGCCGCCTTGAACCCGACAATATGGGTGCCGCCTTCCCGGGTATTGATATTGTTGACAAAAGAAAACAACCGTTCAGAATAGCCGTCAAAGTACTGGAAGCAGATTTCAACCTGTACCTGGTCTTTTTCACCGGTGATGAATACCGGCTCCGGATGGATCGGGGTCCGTTTGCGGTTGAGATATTCCACATACGAACTTATCCCCCCCTCGTATTTAAATTTATCCTCCTCTCCGCTTCGCTCATCTTTGAGATATATGGAAACACCCCGGTTGAGAAAGGCAAGTTCCCTCAGCCTGTTTTTTACCGTGCTGTAGTTAAAAACCGTTGTTTCGGTAAAAATTGATGCGTCCGGCTTAAACGTGATTGTCGTGCCGTTTTTCTCACTTTCGCCGATTATCTCAAGATCACTGGTCCGTATCCCTTTTTCATAGGTCTGGCGGTATTTTTTTCCGTCACGTTTCACTATTGCCTCGGCTTTTTCACTCAGACCGTTGACAACAGATACCCCCACCCCGTGCAGACCACCGGAAACCTTGTAGGTGGAGTGGTCGAATTTTCCACCGGCGTGCAGGGTTGTCATCACCAGTTCCAGAGCCGACATGTTTTCCGTTGGATGCATGTCCACCGGTATTCCCCGTCCGTTGTCCTCAACCGTTACCGAGTTATCCTGGTGGATGATTACCCTGATGGTGTCACAATGCCCTGCCAGCGCCTCATCAATGGAGTTGTCCACCACCTCGTAAATCAGGTGGTGCAGACCCTCTGCCGCCGTGTTTCCTATATACATGGATGGACGTTTCCGTACAGCTTCAAGGCCATCAAGAACCTTTATCTGTTCGGCGTCATACTCTGTTTTTCGCTGTTCAGTCACTTTTTTCCTTTTCCTGTATTTATTGTTTTTGCAAAGACCTGTTTCCGTCCACGCATTATAATTTCATGGGCATGACAATACTTAAAAATCCCTCATCGTCATCAGATACGATGAGACAGGGACTCTCGTCTGAACTGATATATGCCTTGACAGTGTTTCCCTCTATTATCTGCAGTGTTTCAATAAAATAGCGGCAGTTGAAACCCAGAGACAGCGGTTCACCGCTGTAAACCACGTCAAACTCATCGCTGGCGCTGCCAAAATCCGCATTGTGTGAACTTAACTGCATGTGATTGTTTTTTATTTCTATTTTTATGGCCTTGAACATATCTTCCGTGAACAGGTTGATACGTTTCAGGGATTCAAGAAAACGAAGCCTGTCTATCTCAACAACATTGTCCCGTGAAATGACCTTTAAAATAGACTGAAAATCAGGAAACTCACCCTGCATCAAACGAATGATAAGAAGAGAATCTTCACTGCGCAGAACCGCCTGTTTCTTTTCGATGCCGAAACGAAAAGTATCCCGGTCTTCACAGAATTTCCGTATTTCCTGGACCCCTCTTCGGGGTATAAGGGTAATGGGATTAAAGGTAATATTATCACAGCTTTTATCGACTTCCTTCTCCATAATGGTCAGCCTGTGGCCGTCGGAAGATATCATTTTCAAAACCCTTTTTTCTCCATCTTTTTCCAACTGGAGAAGCGCGGCTGTAAGGCTGTACATGTTTTCCTTGTCCTGGGCGATGGAAAATATTGTTTTGTCTATGAGATCCGCGAATACAGGTGCGCTCATTTCAACCATGTTTTCTTCATCATATTCAGGAAACTGCGGATATTCATCACTCACCATTCCGGCTAATTTATAGAGACTCGGGCCGGCAGTTATATGCACCCAGTTTTTTTCCTGTTCCTGGAAGGATAAAATATCCGCATCCGATTCACGGGCTATTTCAAAAAGTTTTTTTGCCGGCAGGGTAAGGACTCCCTGTTCAAAGACTTCAGCAGGCAGGGTCTGTTTCAGTCCTATTTCCAGATCGGTACCTGTAAGGGTTACTGCGTCCTGCCGTATTTCGACCAGAACATTGGAAAGAATGGCAAGGGTCCCCTTTTTACTGGTGATGTTCTGCTGGGCGCCGATGGCACGAAGAAAATTATCCCTTGAAACGTTAAAATGAAAAGCCATAACAAAGAGTCCTTTTTTAAATAAATAGATTTGTTGTTGTAATTAGGCTTGTTAGTTTGTTAGTTATGAAAATAACCTGTTAATTTCACTTAGGATTTAAAGTTAACAAAAGAAAGAATAACATGGGTAACCATTGTTTGTCTTTAGGGTGAAAAAGTTATCCACAAGGGTATGAACATGCTTTCCACGTGTTATGCACAATTTTATCAAAAAATACCTGTTTTTTAAAAATGAACTATACTTCAAAACGTTTGAAAATACAAAGAAATAAATGAATTTTATCCATGAAAAAAGTAGGCCTGCATTCCCTTGATACATTCCTCAGACCGTTAATGAAAAAGGCGTGTGAAAAGAAGGTTTTTTCCGGCGCGGCAACCGCTGTTTTTTTCAGAGAAAGGGGTGAAGGAAAAAAAGGTTTTTATTTTTTCGGCCAGACAAGAAATGACAGCCGGGGAACAAAGGTAAACATGCACACCTTGTTTGATCTTGCCTCATTGACCAAGCCCCTGTGCACAACCCTCTGTGTATTAAGTATGATTGAACAACAAAAACTGGCCTGGAAACAATGCCTGAAAGACGCAATAAACGTCGAAACAGGCTCTCTCCTGGAAAAAACCACCATAGAACAACTTTTATCACACTCCTCGGGTTTACGGGACTACAGGCCCTTTTTCAGGGATTTCAAGGCGGTCAGCCCGTCAGGGGCCAGGGAAAAAATACTTCAGGCCATCCTGAAAGAACAGTTTGTGTATAAGCCTGGTGAAAAATGTGTCTACAGTGACCTTGGCTACATGCTCCTTGGAGAAATAGTAGAACGGGTTTCAGGGACAAGTCTTGATAGATATTTTGAAAAAGAGATAACCCGACCTCTCCAGCTTGAAAACCAACTCGTGTTCAGGACCCTTGCGGGTCCACGGGACAGGCAGACGGCAAATATTGCGGCAACGGAAAAATGTCCATGGAGAAAAAAAATTCTCCAGGGAGAGGTGCATGACGAACACTGCTGGCTGTTTGGAGGGGTAGCGGGACACGCAGGCCTTTTTGGAACAGCAGGAGCGGTTTTGAGAATAACGGAAAAAATATTACAGCAGTGGCGGGGTAGGGATAATCATCCCGCATACAGCAGCACACTGCTTCACAAGGCACTGCAATGGAGAAACAGAAACAGTACATGGAGGGTGGGGTTTGACCGGCCGTCGGCGGAAGGTTCAAGCGCAGGAACATTTTTTTCAGCAGACAGTGCGGGGCACCTTGGTTTTACCGGAACATCTTTCTGGATAGATCCGGAAAAAGAAGTCATTGTTGTGCTGCTGACCAACCGGGTGCACCCAACAAGAAAAAATGAAAAAATACGGGAATTCAGACCCCTTTTTCACAATATCGTAATGAAGTCGCTGGGTGCGGGACAGGGAGGTTGAAGAGAGGGTAATGTAGCAGAATCGAGGAGAGAGACTGATTCGGCAAGCGTCTCCCTCCTGAAGAAAAACCCACCAAAAGGGTCGTGCTGGACAGCAGTGCCTTTTGGTGGGTGAAAAGAGAATGTTTTTTTCGAATTTTAACTGACAGACATTTCCAGAGGAAAACCGGGAGCTGTCAGGTCGAGTCTGAATGACTACAGCCGGTAATTACCGCGTCTTACCACCAGCAGATCGTTTTGTCGGCAGCCATGATTTTGTCGACCAGCTGATCATAGTCCGGGCTGTCGACATTTAAGTCAAAACTGTCTGACTCTCTGTCTCGGGTAACAATTTCCACCAGTTTTTTGGTGGTTTCGTCAGGCTCTGAACGATATACATTTAATACTTTCATTGGTTATGCTCCTGAAAAATATTTATTTTATACCGTAAGGGACTATTACATCCATCTCACGAAGTTTTTCTCCCAGTTCCTCAATGGTGATTGCTTCAAAACCGTTTTTGTCGCAATTCGCCTGGACATTGGAGAAAACCTCTCCTTCCATGTCGCGGAGCATTTCAATCCGGTCCACGTTTTCTTCGTCAAGCTTATCTATCTCAACGTCGACCAGTACACCGTACGAGTACATATTTTCAACAGCGAGGCCAAGGGCGGAACGCATTCCATCCAGGGCATAATCTTTATTCCTGATCATAAAGCACGCTTTTTTGTATTCCATTTCAGCCCCCCTATAAGCTTATGTAGCAGTCATAATCTTCAATAATGATACCGTGCTGGGTCTGGGTTGCCATCTTGTCCGCTGTCAGACCATCGGGTACGTCACTCTGGTCGAATCCCATTTTCCTGTAGCTGTCCAGGCAGATGGAAACATCCGCCATCTGGCAGAGTTCCGGAAACTGCGGATCCTTGGCAAGTTTGGTTCCGGTCCAGGTAAAAAATACTTTCAGGTCACACCCCTTGGCCTTTGCAGCCTTGGCGATTCCCATGACATGCTTCATGTTGTCAGGGTTGGTTACAAAAATCCCTAAACTTTTAGCCATGATACCCCTCCTTAAAATGATAACCGGCGCCCTCCTGGTCGGGGAGAAGCGCCGTTATTCAGGTTTCAGCGATATTGAATAATCAACCCTTTTTGATGAAAAAACTTGTGTAGCCGTCCTCATCCTTGAGGCCAAGAAATTCATGACCGGAACGTTCACACCAGCCGGGGATGTCGTTCCTTGAACCGGGATCGGTACCGTCAACCTTCAGGATTTCGCCCGAGTTGATTTTGCCGATTTCCTTTTTGGTGCGAAGCAGAGGCATCGGACAGCTCAGTCCCTTTGCGTCTAAATGGGCTGCAACATCAAGTCCATCTGGTGCTATTTTTACGTCACTCATTTATTAGTCCTCCTACAATGAGATGAATTGATATGTTTACAAAACAAGTCCTGTTTCATAAACAGTCTGGAAATACGCAGTACCTCTCGTAACCGCTTATTATCCTCAATAAAAGAAATTTATACTGAACAGGTGTTTTTCTGTCAAGGGTAAAATGAATGACTGTTCAAGCATTCTTTTGGTCTTAAGGTGCTGTTTTTTTATGCAAAACAGGACAATTTCGTTTGGTTCTCCTGAATATTTTATACTCAACTTTCTTGACAAAAATCAGGAGCAAAGGTAAAAAAAAAATTACAGAGTGAAATTCAATCTTCGCAGGGGGAGAAAGAACGGGTGGCAACTTCCAGCCGGATTGTCACCGGATCTGTAACAACAAATAAAATTGGGGAGGGGATACTATGGCAGAAAACTTGTTTGGCTCCAAGATAAAAGAACTGTATAACGGGTTGTGCAAAAAGGAGTGGGATCCCATGGTTACCGGGATCATGGTTGCCCTGTTTACCATTCTGATCATGGCCTGGTGGCGCCCCTGGGGTGCCGTTGGTGCGGTGCGTAACTGGGGGGACTGGATTTTACATGCCATCGGAGTCTATTCCGACCCGGATACACTTGAACTTCTCGGTTTTACCGATGACGAAGGTATGTCGATGCTGAAGAAGTCGTTCTGGTACAATACCGGATCGGTTATCGGCATCGGCTTTGTCGGGGGCGCGTTTCTCTCCGCCTGCCTGGGAGGGCAGTTCGCCCTTCGTTTCCCCCCGACCCGTGAATGGGTCAAGGCTATTATTGCCGGTATCCTGATGGGGATAGGGGCCACGTTCGCCGGCGGCTGTAATGTCGGCGGGATGTACAATGCCCTCGGCAACCTGAGCGCGCATGGTTTTGCCATGTGGCTGGGTTTGATTTTTGGTGTCTTGTTCGGGCTGTGGCTGCTCTACAAGGAAATGGAACACATTACCTGGGGCAGCGGCGGGGCCAAAACCATCGAGTTTCCCGCTGCGGTTCAGTTTCTGGTCGGGCTTGCCGTCATAGGCGCTTTTATCTGGGGCGCATACCAGTATACGAACTATGATGGTGATGAGGCTGATACCTATATCACCTCGCTGTCAGGCATCCTTCTTATTGCGGTTGCCCTTGGATATACCATGCAGCGGGGCCGCTGGTGCATGGTGCAGGGGTTTCGGGAACCGCACATGACCGGCAATGCCACCATGGCCAAGTCGGTGGCCCTGTCAATCTGCATTGTCGCCATCGGCGCTGCAGTCCTCAAGTACGCCGTACCTGTTCGGGCCGAAGGTGAGCCTGTCCTGAACACGGTGTACTATGTTCGCGGCACCTTTGGCTGGGGCGGTGTTTTCGGCGGTTTCATGTTCGGTCTCGGAGCAATGCTGGCCGGCGGCTGCGGCACGGGAACCCTGTGGCGGGTCGGCGAGGGACAGATCAAACTCTGGCTGGTTATGATTGTCTTTGGCGTTTCCTGTTCCCTGTGCAGTCTCTGGGTGAAGGGCAACGAGTGGGAGGCTGACGGCGTGTTGGGCAAGTACGTATACATACCCGATGTCATGGGCTATGGTCCCGCCCTGGGGCTGATCCTTTTTGCCATGGCACTCTGGTACGTTATCGTTACCTGGAACGAGGAGAGCAACAAGCTTATCCTGCCCATGTAACAGGACAACGTACAGTTTATGCAGGTAAAATCGCGGTGTCCCCGATGGGGCATCGCGATTTTTTTTGTTCTCCCGGCCCGGTTGGGTATAATAAGGTGAAGGCGAGGAAAAAATGGACCAGACAGACAGAAAAAACCTGCGCAAAAGCACCCTGGCGGATCGTGATGCCCTTTCACCGGGAGAAAGGCTGGAGAAAAGCGCGAGGATTTGCGGAAAGCTGCGTGATCTGGATATTGTGCGCCGGGCTGCGACCGTTTTTACCTACATGCACTTTCGCAGCGAGGTGCAGACCGGGGAATTTATCACCTGGTGCCTTGCTGCCGGAAAAACCGTTACGGTACCGCTTACCCTGCCCGGGGAACAGCGCCTGCTGGCGGTCCGGATTACCGACCCGCAAAACGACATCTCTCCTGGATACTGCGGGATTCCGGAACCAGCACCGGAACAGGTCCGGACCTCGGTGTACGATCCGGCCGGAATCGACGTGGTCGTTGTTCCCGGTTCGGTTTTTGATCGATCCGGCGGCCGTTTCGGGTATGGGGGAGGGTACTATGACAGGTTTCTGGTTCAGGATGCACCCCGGGCTCTTCGTGTTGGGCTGGCCTTTGAGGTGCAGCTTGTTGACAGGGTACCCGTGCAGCCGCATGATCAATGCATGGATATGGTGATAACGGAAGAAAAAACGTACGATTGCAGGAGGATACGCAATGCGCAGGACAGCCGTCTATCGTGATGAACTTTTTCTTGAACATGATCCCGGCTTCGGACATGTAGAATCTCCTGACAGGTTACGGGTAATCAATGAGGAGCTCGACAAGGGGGAGACCGGGCAGAACCTTGTCTACCCGGCATTTGACCCGGCTTCGCTCGAGACAATCAGCTTGAATCATTCGACCGGGCTCGTGCAGAGGGTAGCGGCAACAGCGGGACAGCCGCATGATTACCTTGATGCGGACACCCAGACTTCAGCCCGCTCGTTTGATGCGGCATGCCTGGCTGTCGGGGCGCTTACCGATGGCATGCAGCGGATAGCGGACCGGGAGATTGATAATGCTTTCTGCCTGGTGCGGCCTCCGGGACATCATGCCGAGCATGACAGGGCCATGGGGTTCTGTCTGTTTAACAATGTTGCAATTGCCGCGAAATGGTCCAGGGAACACCTTGGCATGGAGCGGATTTTTATCGTGGACTGGGACCTGCACCACGGTAATGGAACCCAGCACAGTTTTTATGACACGGACAGTGTCTTCTACTGCTCGACCCACCAGTATCCATACTATCCGGGTACCGGTGCGGTCGGCGAGGCCGGCAGGGGAGAGGGGGAGGGGTATACCCTGAATATCCCCCTGCCCGGAGGCCAGGGAGACTTTGAGTATGCACTGATATTCGACCGGCTTGTCGCGCCCGTTGCCAGGCAGTATAAACCCCGGTTCATCCTTGTCTCCTGCGGTTTTGATATTTACGGAGGAGATCCCCTGGGGGGAATGCAGGTAACCCCTTCCGGGTTCGCAGCCCTGACCAGGATCATGCAGAACCTGGCCGACGAGGTGTGCGAAGGCCGCCTGCTCATAACCCTTGAGGGCGGGTATAACCTGACCGGCATGAAGGATGGTGCCCTGGCCGTTTTGTCGGAACTCTGCGGGGAAAAACCATCGCCCTCCTTTCCTGACACCACCCCCGAGGAAATCATGGAACGGATTTCAGGTATTACCGGCTTTCCGCAGTATTTTGAGCAGGCCCTGGCACTTGCAAAAAACTACTGGAAGCTGTAACGTACAATAGTGTAAGTTGGGAAACCCTCAAGACGGGTTTCCGTGTTTGGAGCAGGGATACAAACTCTATTTGGAATATGATGGCCACGAAAATCCTGATAGCCGACGACGATGATCTTGTCCGCAACGCGGTGGAAAAAATCCTGACCATGTTTGACTATGATGTCGTGGCTGTTGAAAGCGGTGTCAAGGTACTGGAACAGGTTAATGATGACTTTGATGTTATTGTTCTTGATATCAATATGCCTGATATGGACGGATTTGAAACCCTTGAAGGGCTCAATACCAAGAAGTGTGATATTCCGGTCCTGTTCCTGACCGGCGCCGGCTCCATGGACTATGCCATCAAGGCCATCAACCTGGGCGCGTACGACTTTATGACCAAGCCCATCGAAGATATCGAGCTCTTCCATGTAAAAATCAAAAGGGCTGTTGAAAAGCACCAGTTCCTGCGCCGGGAAAAGAACTACCGGAAGAACCTTGAAGAAGAGGTTCGTGAAAAAACCAGGGAACTTGCCGATAAAAATATCCTTCTTGAAAAGTATAACCAGAAGCTTGAGGCGGCCACTGTTCAGGTGATGTCCACCATGCAGACGGCCATGGAGGAAAAGGACGAGTATACTGCCGGGCATACCCGGCGGGTAACCGAGTATGCCATGCTCCTGGGAGGGGTGGTCGGCCTGTCTGAAGAAGATATGCTCATCCTTGAACGGGCCTCCCATTTTCATGATATAGGCAAGCTTGTCATTGACCTGTCGTGTATCCAGAAACCCGGCAAACTGACACCTGAAGAGTGGGACCTGATCAAGAAACATCCTGAAGTCGGGGCCAATATCATTCAGCCCCTTGAGTTTACCAAGCGCGAGCGTCTGATCATTCTGCATCACCATGAAAGGCTTGACGGCAACGGGTATCCGGAAGGTATCGGCGGCAGTGAAATCGACTACCTGACAAAAATCATCACGGTCGCCGACAGCTACGATGCCATGACTTCCCGCCGCAACTACCGGCGCAATCTCTCGGTGGTGGAGGCTGTGGCCGAACTTCGCCGGTGTGCCGGGACCCAGTTTGATCCCGACCTTGTTGAATCCTTTGCCGCTGCGATAAGCTCCCCGAAACAAATTGTTTCCCATTAGCCCGCCTCGCCTGTTGACAGACACTCTTCCAGGTGTCAAGGTAGTACAAATTTTTTCTAAACGATCCAGGGAACACGAGAAGAAAACATGAAAATCACCAGGCAGGAAGTGGAACATGTGGCAATGCTTGCCAGGCTGGAACTTGGCCCGGAAGAACTGGACAGGATGACCGACCAGCTGGATACTATTCTCACCTATGCAGCCAAGCTCGATGAGCTTGAAACCGAGGGGGTTGCCGTTACCACCCATACCCGGGATATTGCCAATGCATTCCGGGACGATGAGGTGCGTGATTCGTTAGACCGCCTGGAGGCGCTTGCCAACGGTCCCCGCCAGAATGGTGAGGCATTCATGGTACCGCGAATTATTGCAT
>JAJRVA010000263.1 GCA_024277485.1 Deltaproteobacteria bacterium
CCGTCCGACTCGATATTGCCGATGCCGGCAAGGACCGCGTTAAAACGCCTGACAGAGGCAAGGTCCGGCGCAAAGATGATATTATGGACCTTGCGGACCTTGCCGCCCCGTTTATAGATGGAACTTATTTCGGATGTCAGGACAAAACGGATTTTTTCAGTGTCAGGGTGCAGCCCGTCGGGCAGGCTTACCGTATACCTGTCATCTTTCCCTTGCCTGAGGCGGAAAAAACCGGGCTCCGCCTCCTCCAGGTTCTGAGCCAGGTGACTCAGCCAGCCGGGATGGGTGAAGTCCCCTGTGCCGATGACATGAATACCCTTGATCGCCGCCCAGGAGGCAAGCCCGAACAGATGACTCGCCTTGCTGGTGGCCCGCGAAAAAGGGGAATGGATATGGAGATCAGCTATATATTTCATCAGGGGGCAGGTTTCAGGGATCAGGTTTCAGGGGTCAGGGGACAGGTTGTGAAAAACTCCACCTCACTTCCTGCTCCTCGCACTCTGCTTTTTCCTTTCCACTTTATAAACTTTCAACTTTATAAACTTCGATACAGTTTGTTCCTGTGTATATATTCAGTAACCGCAGGTGGCAGCAGACCGCCTACATCTTCGCCCCGGGCCAGCCTGCGGCGGATCTCCGAGGACGACAGATCAACGTGAATATCTGAATACAGGTAAATATGAAAACCATCGTCCCGGGACCATTTTTCCTGGGCAGGATCATAGCGAAACTCGCCGGCAAAGGCCGCGACCTGGGCACTGACAACCTCCCGGTCGATCCCGGGACGGGCGGCTACAACGATGTCGGCCAGGCGGCCCAGGTCTTCGAACCTGTGCCAGAGATGCAGTTCGACGAAACTGTCTGCCCCGATAACCAGGTAAAAATGGTGGTTCCCCATGCGGACGCGCAGCTCCTCCAGGGTATCAACTGTATAGGAAGGGGACCTCCGCTCTGCTTCCACCAGGGAAATGGACATATGGGGCTCATCTGCCAGGGCTGCTTCCAGCATGGCGACCCGGTGGGAAAAACCGGTTCCCGGCTGCTGTTTGTGGGGGGGATATGGGGCAGGTATAAAAAAAAACTCATCCAGCCGATACCGGTCAAGCACGCCCCGCGCAACCGAGAGATGACCCTCATGCACTGGATCAAAAGTACCGCCGAAGACACCGATTTTCCTTTTTTTATTCAAACTGACTGTTCGAATCAGATTCGCGTCTCACCCTCTCCGCACACAATAAACTTCCTGGTCGTCAACTCCTCCAACCCCATGGGACCGTAGGCGTGCAGCTTGGTGGTGGATATGCCGATCTCTGCTCCCAGGCCGAACTGTCCGCCGTCGTTGAACCGTGAGGAGGCGTTGACCATGACCGCCGAGGCATCGACCTCACGTAGGAAACGCTGGCCGCTGCTGTAGGAGTCAGTAACAATGACCTCGGTATGCTGCGACCCGTACTGCTCGATGTAGCGCATTGCCTCATCCATGTCATCAACGACCCTGACCACCATGACCAGGTCGAGAAACTCGGTTCCCCAGTCGTTTTCAGAAGCCCGGGTAATGTCAGGCAGGATCTGGCAGCTCCTGGCGCAGCCGCGCAACTCCACTCCGGCCTCCTGCAGCGATTTGGCTGCGGCAGGAAGGAAGGTCCCGGCAATGTCACGGTGCACGAGCATCCCCTCAAGGGCGTTGCAGACACCGGGCCTCTGGGTCTTGCCGTTCATGACGATCCTGATACCGGTCTCGATGTCGGCATCATGGTCAATATAGGCATGGCAGACCCCCTTGTAATGCTTGAGAACCGGTATCCTGGATGTCTCAGCGACAAAGCGGATCAACCCTTCACCACCGCGCGGAATAATGACATCAATGTACTCTTCCTGGGCAAGCAGAACAGTGACAGCCTGGCGGTCAACCGTGGGAACGACCTGCACGACTGCAGGATCAACATCTTCCGAAGCCAGCACATCCTGGAGGATCCCGGCCAGGGCAAGGTTTGAATGAATAGCCTCCGAGCCGCCGCGCAGGATAACGCCGTTGCCTGATTTCAGGCACAGGGCGGCCGCATCAATGGTAACATTGGGCCGCGACTCGTATATCATCCCCACAACACCAAGTGGCACCCGCATGCGGCCGACCAGGATGCCGCTGGGCCGCCGCTTCATGGCCTCCACTTCTCCGACCGGATCAGGCAGGGCAGCAACCTCGCGCAGCCCCTGGACCATGGAGCGGATGACCCCGTCGCTCAACTCCAGCCTGTCCAGCATGGCAGCGGATAGGCCTTTATCACGGCCGGCCGCCAGGTCTTTTTCATTCTCCGAGGCAAGCAGTTGCTGCTTCTCAAGAAGTGCATCCGCGGTCTTCAGGAGTATCCTGTTTTTCACGGATGTGGACAGGGAGGCAAGCCGGCGCGAAGCGCTGCGGGCCTGTTTCGCCATATCGACAATCATCTCTTCAAGCTGCGTGTTTCCCATTCTCCTTTTCCCTCAACACATGGTTTGAAACGTCCACCTTTCAACTTTACAAACTTTATAAACTTTACGAACTTTACAAACTTTACGAACTTTATAAACTTTCAACTTCCCCTTCCAGCAGGACAAGATTGTCCCGGTGGATAACCTCGTCACTGTCACAAAAACCCAGGATCGACTTGATCTCGCTGCTCTTCCTTCCCTTGATCCGGTCAACATCTCCAGCGCTGTAGTTGGTCAGTCCCGCTGCAATAACCCTGTTATCGCGGCTGCGACAGTGGACAGGGGCCCCGACGCCAAAATTCCCGTGCACCTCAACAATCCCTGACGGCAGGAGACTTGTCCCCCTTTCAAGCACGGCCCGGCAGGCGCCGTCATCAAGGATGAAGAAACCCTGGGGCCGGAGCACGTAGGCAATCCAGTGTTTACGGCTCTTGATTTTTTCCGCCTGGGGCAGAAAAAACGTGCCGATCATGTCGCCGCTGAAAAGGTCTTTCAAGATATCCGGCCTGTTTCCCGGGCCGATAAAAGAACTGCCGCCGCAGGATGCCACCATTCTGGCAGCCCGGATCTTTGACTGCATGCCGCCGGTACCAAGCGAGCTTCTGGTGTTGCCGGCCATCTTTTCTATTTCGGCATCAATGCGGGCCACCGTATACACCGGCTGGGCCGAAGGGTCCTCCTGGGGACTGGCGGTGAAAAGACCATCCACATCCGTCAGGATGATAAACATATCAGCACCGATCATGTTGGCTATCAGCGCTCCCAGGGTATCATTATCCCCGAACCTGAGCTCCTCAACTGAAACCGTATCGTTCTCGTTGATGATCGGAATGACCCCGAATTCAAAAAGGGTGGTTATGGTATTGCGGACATTGAGGTAACGGTCCCGGCTGGACAGGTCGGCATGGGTCAGGAGTACCTGGGCGACCTTCTGGCCGTACCTGCTGAAGGCCTGCTCGTACGCCTGCATGAGCATGCCCTGCCCCATGGCGGCAAGGGCCTGCTTGACCCTGAGCTTGCCGTTCCCAACCTTCACCTTGCTGCCGAGATGCTGCCTGCCTGCAGCCACAGCCCCGGAACTGACCAGGATAACCTCGCGTCCGGATTCATGCAGAAACGACAGTTCCCGGGCAAGGTTGTCAATGGTATCGGTTTTCAGGCCGGTGCGGCTTGTCAGGACGGCACTGCCTGCCTTGACAACGACCCTCCCGGCCTTGTCAAACAGGGTCTGGCGATAAAACAGACCATCATCCATACTGACCTGAAATGTCACGTGTGCCACTCTCCGATTTCATCAAAAATACCGGCCAGCATTTCCTTCAAAGCCTCTGTCCCCTCGCCAGTTTCAGCGGAAACGGGAAGGGTCTCATGCCCTTCTGCCTGAAATAATTTCTGTAATCCAGTTAACCTTTCTTTGTCAATTAAATCAATTTTATTGAGCAGAATAACATAACGCCGGCCCACAAGTTCCGCGTTAAAGGCCTCAAGCTCTTTTTCCAGGATGCGAAAATCGCGGAGAGGCTGATCATCTTCCGTGCTGCAGTCGATCACATGCAGGAGAACCGAGGTCCTCTCGATATGTTTTAAAAACCTGTGCCCCAGGCCGACACCCTCATGCGCACCTTCAATGAGCCCGGGGATGTCCGCAATAATGCAGGAATCTCCGTACTTGAAGTGCAGAACGCCAAGCTGCGGTTCAAGGGTCGTAAACGGGTATGACGCCACTTTCGGATTGGCGGCGGAGAGGCGTGACAGCAGGGTGGATTTCCCGGCATTGGGCAGGCCGATCAACCCGACATCCGCTATCAGCTTCAGTTCAATTTTCAGCCAGCGTTCCTGGCCGGGCCTGCCCGGTGTCGCCTTGCGCGGCGCCCTGTTGGTCGAGGTGGCGAACCTGGCATTGCCAAGGCCTCCCCTGCCTCCCGAGGCGGCAAGATACCTGGCATCAGGTTCGGACAGGTCCACAAGGACCTCCCCGGTATCGGCATCCTTGACGACCGAACCCGGCGGGACCTTGACAATGCAGTCCCTGCCGTTTCTGCCGTGCATATCCTTGCCCTGGCCGTTCTGTCCCCGTTCGGCCTTGAAGTGGGAGGCGTATCGAAAGTCAAGAAGGGAGGCCTTTTGCGCATCGACAACGAGATAGACATCACCACCGTCGCCGCCGTCGCCGCCGTTCGGACCGCCCCTGGGCACGAATTTCTCCCGCCGGAAACTGACGCATCCATTGCCGCCGTCGCCACCCTTGACAAAAAATTTGACCTCATCAACAAAAGACATAGTAGGCAGTGTACACAATCCTGTAAAAAAAAACTCGACCATCAAGCACGCTTGAGGTCGAGTCAAACATCAAAAAGAGACCGGCAAAGAGCCCTTTTCCCTTTTTTACCAGGCTGAAATATCAATACAATTATTCGGGATAGACACTTACCCGTTTCCGGTTTTTCCCGAAAGCTTCATACTTGACCACACCGTCAATTTTGGCAAAAAGGGTATAATCCCTTCCACATCCGACATTCTGGCCGGGATGTATCCTGGTGCCCAGTTGGCGGACCAGGATATTGCCGGCCCTGACAACCTGCCCCCCGAACCGTTTCACACCCCGCCTCTGTCCTATACTGTCGCGGCCGTTCCGTGAACTGCCGCCTGCTTTTTTATGTGCCATGCTGTCCTCTCGTATCAGTAAAAAATATGTGTTACGCGGAAATTTCCTCAATGGTCAGCGCTGTATACTGCTGCCTGTGGCCACGCTTGACCTTATATCCCTTGCGGCGTTTCTTCTTGAACACCAGCACTTTTTTTGCCTTGCCCTGTTCGGCTATCTTGGCCACGACCTTGGCCCCGTCAACAACCGGCCGGCCGACCTTGACATCATCTCCATCAGCAACAAGCAGGACATCCGCAAGTTCAACCGTGTCGCCGACGTCACCCTGCAGTTTTTCTACACGCAACGTATCACCGGCCGCAACCTGGTACTGTTTTCCTCCGGTGCGAATTATAGCGTACATGAGTTTCCTCCAAATATTCAAATCTCAATCATAAACGATATGTAAGCAGAACTTTAAAATTAACCACAAAACACCCCTAACTGTCAAGATCAAAGATGACAATTTTTACGGCATGGCAGGTTCAAAAATACAGGCGATATTTCACTGTCAACATTGCCGGCAGAACCCCGAACACAGAACATGCACTTTCTTTCTGCTTGAACTTTTGACTGAGAATGATTATCATCGGAAAGGAGCAACATCTCTTTCTTATTTTCAACAAAAGGAGCACACAATGGAAAAATATGAATGTCCCTGCGGATACGTGTACGACCCTGAAGAAGGTGATTACGAAAACGGCATAGATGCCGGCACTGCCTTTGCCGATCTCCCTGATGACTGGGTCTGCCCCAAATGCGGCGCTGAAAAGGAACACTTCTATCCGGCAGACTGATACCACCATTTCCCGGGGCTTTTCCCTGAATCCCTCAGGGAAAAGCCCGAATAGCACCTCCTGCCCCTGCCCTGTTTTGCTTGTACAAAACAGGTCTACGGGCTACATTCGACTCATTATTCTACCTATAACTTTCAGGAGGTACCCCATGCAGAGACTACAGAAAAGTATTCTGGTCAAACTGGTCCTTTTCGTCACTTTTTTTTCTACTGCACTATCTTCTCAGGCAGAAGATTTCTTCAAACCTGATGAACTGGTCATGAAAAGCGAGGCTGTTTTCAAGAGCTTCATGGCTGACCCGAACATGGGATGGTTCCGCGACAACATCGGCAATGCCAAGGGAATCTTTATAGTACCCCAGATGATCCGCGGCGGGCTGATAATCGGTGGTTCCGGCGGCACCGGCATTCTCCTGGCACAGGACTATAAAAGCGGCACATGGAGCTACCCGGCCTTTTACACCATGGGGTCTGTCTCCTTCGGCCTGCAGATCGGCGCCGATGTTTCTGAAATTATTCTCATGGTCATGACAAACAAGGGCATGAATGCCATGCTTTCCACCGAATTCAAGCTTGGCGGCGATGTCGCACTTGCGGCCGGCCCTGTAGGCGCCTCTGCCAAGGCGCAGACCGCGGATGTCCTGGCGTACGGACGGTCCAAGGGAGCATACGGCGGGGTTTCCGTTGAAGGGGCGCTGATTAAACCAAGATATGAGATGAATGATACCTTTTACGGCGAGGGAGTCCGCCTGGTGGACATTCTTATCAACCAGAAAGTTTCCAACAAGCAGGCCGACGGGCTCCGTTCCGTTCTCCCTGCAAGGAAGCGCAACGCAAAGCCCCTGGGACGATAAGTTGAAAGTTTCCGACCTGCCGCAGGCAGCACACTCCAAACTTTCAACTTGTAACTTTCAACTCGATAAAACCATGCGACGATATATTATTCTTTTTTTACTCTGCATTGCCGGTCTGTATTCTACAGCCGTTGCAGACATTGCTGCTGAGCAGGTAACGCGGTGGCTGGGCCAGACAGTCTATGTACCGCTCTATTCGCATATTTATGTTGATGAGAGGTTCAAGGATAAACCGTTCAACCTGACTGCGACTCTCAGCATACGCAACACAGATCCTGAACATGGATTTCAACTGTTGTCGGTCGACTATTATGATTCTTCCGGCAAGAAGCTGCGCTCCTATCTCAGCAAGCCGGTTGCCGTGGTGCCGCTTGGCAGCACCCGCTTTATTGTCCAGGATTCCGACACCGCCGGCGGTTCAGGAGCGAAATTCCTGGTAAAGTGGTCAGCTCAACAAGGCGTAACCGAACCCATAATCTAATCAATCATGATCGGGACCAAGCTGCAGCAGGGTATTTCGTTTGTTTCGAGGGGAAAGGTTATCCAGGCACGGATGTCAAAAAAAGGGAAATCTGAATAATGCATAAAATTTTACCGGGACTCATTGTATCGTTCGTTCTGCTCCTCATGTCTGCCGGATGTACACCAACCGGAAACATCCTCTCGGGCACAGGCGGGTCTGCAAAAAATGTCCTCAAGGTTGGAGTAACGTCAAATGCCCCTCCCCTCATCTACAGGCAGAACGGCCGGTTCACCGGCCTGGAAGCGGAGCTTGCCCGTGAACTGGCCGAATTTACAGGGAAAGAGGTTCGTTTTGTTGAGGTCAGGTGGGTTGACCAGGTTCCCGCCCTGCTCTCCGGAAAAACAGATATTATCATGTCCGGCATGACCATCACCGGGCTTCGTGAAATGAGAATCGCCTTTACCGAACCCTATGTAATAGCCGGACAGGTCTCCCTTGTCCGCAGGAAGGAGTACAACCGTTACAGAAACGGACTGACCGACCTCCTGAATCCGACTGTCAGAATAGGCACGGTAACAGGCACAACCGGAGACTTTCTGATCCAGGACAAGGTGGCCCGGCAGAGTATGGAATTCAGGACCCCGGAACAGGGTCTTGCTGCGCTCATTGACAAAAAGATCGATGTATTTGTGTATGACCTGCCCATGAACTTCTACTTTGCCGCCCTGCATGAAACAAAGGGCCTTGCTCCTGTGCCTGTTCTCTTGAGCAGGGAACAGCTTGCCTGGGGAATACGCAAAGATGACACTGAACTGCTGAATGCGGCCAACAGCTTCCTGGAAAATCTGCGCCAAAATGGCAGGCTCAGGGAAATAGTGCAGCGCTGGGTACCCTTTTACAAGAACATCTATAACCAGTGACACCATATCGAACCGGGAAGCTTCCGGCAATCCTTTCCATTGCACTGCTCCTGCTTGGCTTTCTTTTCATCCTGGGCGCTCTCAATCTGTACCAGTATTACAGGGTGAAAAACAATCTTGCCGCAGCCGGCCTTACTGAAATCAGCAATATTGAGCTTGTCGAGCTGCAGTCTTTTTTCACAAATATTGCTGACAGCCTCACCGTTGTCCGCGAGTGGGGAGAAAACGGCCTTCTCCGGACACGCAGGACAGAGGACCTGAACAAAAAGTTTTTCCCCCTGATGAACAGTTCCGTTCAATTCACCGGTCTGCTGTTAGCCGACAGCACAGGAACAGAATACTACCTCTACCGTTCCGGCACCGATCTTGTTACCCGTTCAACCGTGGCCGGGAAGAATATAACCAGGCATGCCTGGCAGAAATGGTCAAAACCGGACAAGGCCATCGAAAAATGGGAAGAAGAATCGGATTATGACCCCAGGAAAAGGCCGTGGTTCATCGCGCCTGATGCAGAAAACAGGGTGTCCTGGACCGAAAAGTATACATTCTTTCAGTCCGGCAAACCCGGCCTGACCGCATCTGTTTCCTGGATAGACCCTGATTCTTCTGAAAAATATATGGTATTCGGGATTGATCTTCTGGTTGAAGACATCGAGAAACTTTTATCACAGCAGCAGGAAAGGAGCGGCATTCTCTTTCTTGTCAATTCCGACACGGGAGACTCCATTGCAAGCTCTCCTGCAGCCCTCGCTGGGTCCGGCAATGAGCCGAACCAGAAAAAAATCATCAGCCTGGCCATTGGCGCCTGGAAAAAAGAGGGCAGACCGGACGGCCAGAGCATCACCTTCACCCTGAACAGGCAGAAGTGGCTGGCCCAGTTTCACCGGTTGAGCAGGGACAATTCTTCCATATGGACAGGGATGGCCGCTTCCGAGAAAGACATGGCTGCGGACCTGAAAAAAATCCTGTTCAAAATGGACCTTACGGATTTCACCGTTGCCGCAGCCGGTGGACTGCTCATGCTTTTCCTGGCATGGCGGTTCGGCTGGAGACGGGCGGAACACGGGGGAACAGGGAAAATCGATCCTGCCGGGCTGCATGAAATCATCAACCAGGGAGAGGGCGCCAACCTGGAGTTCAAGGCATCGGTCAGGTACAACTTCAAGTCCGGGAAGACAGGGAAGGAAATCGAATTCGCCTGGCTGAAGGCGGTGGTGGCCTTCCTGAATTCAGGGGGCGGCATCCTGCTCCTCGGGGTGGCTGATGACGGCACCCTCACCGGCATTGCCCACGATCACTTTGACAATGACGACCGCTGCCTCCTGCATGTCAAGAACCTCATCAATCAGTATATCGGGGCTGAGTTTTCCCGCCTGATCAACGTGCGTCTTCTCCAGCATGATACTTACCGGATCGTGGCTGTTGAGTGTGAGAGTTCACCAGACCCTGTTTTTCTCAGAGTGGGAAAAAACGAAGAGTTTTATGTCCGCTCCGGACCGTCCAGCACAAAACTTTCGCCAAGCCAGATAATCAGGTATCTGCACAAGAACCATTCGTAAGGTCAAGCCGGACAAGGTTATGATATATTCCTTTCATTTCCATGAGTTTTTCATGGGTGCCCTGCTCTCGAATCATGCCGTTATCCAGCACCACTATCCGGTCCGCCCGGCGAACCGTTGACAGGCGATGGGCGACAACCAGCGAGGTCCGGTTCTCAAAACTTGCCGCCACGGCATACTCAAGAATGTTTTCCGTTGCCGTATCGACCGAGGATGTTGCCTCGTCAAGTATCAGCACCCTGGGGTCCCGGCACAGCACCCTGGCGAAACAGAGCAGTTGTTTCTCCCCGGCTGAGAGTTCAAGGTTTCCTTCCCCGAGGAGAGTATCCAACCCCTGGGGCAGGCCTGCCACAAAGGACTGCATACCCGTATTTTCTATTATCTCGCTGACCCGGTCCCGATCAACCCCGGTTTCCATGACAATGTTTGCCAGCAGGGTGTCAGGAAGAATGATAACATCCTGCATGATGATCCCGATTCTTTGCCGCAGATCCGAAAGCCGGTACGTTCGCAGGTCAATCCCGTCAAGGAGTATCCTCCCTTCCTGCGGGTCATAGAAGCGGATGAGAAGATTGATGAGTGTGCTCTTGCCGGCGCCGGTTGAACCGACCAGGGCAACAGTTTCACCGGCATGTATCTCAAGGGTAATGCCTTTGAGCACCGGTTCATCCGCCTGGTAACCAAAAGTAATATTTTCAAAAACAATTTCCCCCCTGGTCGGAGCTGGAACAGTCGGGACGGCGGGAGACCTGATCGTACTCCCGGTGTCCATAAGGTCAAAAATACGCTCTGCCGAGGCCAGGGCGGACTGCACGATGGAATACTTCTGGGGGAGCTCGCGCATGGGCTGAAAAAAGAGCCGCATGTAAGAGAGGAAGGCCACCAGCTCTCCCAGGGTGAGACTCTGCCGGATCACCTCGCCACCGCCATACCAGACTATCAGGGCAATGGCCGCAGAACTCATGAATTCCGTCATGGGCATGAAGGTGCCGAACAGCTTGATCTGGGCCAGGGTTTTCCGGTAATACTCATCGCTGAGCACCTGGTATTTTTTTCTGCTCCAGTCCTGGCGGTTGTAAAGCTGAATGATACTCAAACCGGAGATCGCCTCCTGCAGGAAACTGTTCAGCCTGGCAAGCTGCCGCCTGATGTCACGGAACCTGTCGCGGGCCAGCCTGGAAAAGACAATGGTTACGAGGAAAGCAAGCGGGACAAAGACAGACATGAGCAATGCAAGCCTGTAATTCATCAGGAAAAGAATGACCAGGATACCCGCCAATTTAAGAAAATCATTGAACAGGGTTACCATGACCGAGGTGAACATCTCATGCATGTTCTGGATATCATTGGTCAGGCGGGTAACCAGCCTGCCCACGGCCTGATTGTTGAAAAAGGCAAGGTCCAGGTCCAGCAGATGGGAAAAGAGATCGCGGCGAATGGAATGCATGATTGACTGGCCGACCTTCTCAAGGACAACGACCTGCAGGAAACCGGCCAAAAAGGCCACCACCACAAGGGCCGCGTACAGGAGCGCCACCCTTGTCAGGCCGTCAATGCGGGCAGCAGGCGACTGCCCCGTGGCGGTAATAGAGGTGTCGATTCCCACCTGCATAAGACGCGGCAGGCCAAGGGTTGCGCCGGTAACAAGAAGAGACAGGATCACGGCACCTGCCAGTCCGGGTGCGTACCTCCTGCTGTAGCGCAGGATCCTCCCCCACACATGGCGGTCCGGCCGTGAGCCGACCCATCCCTCTTCATCATATCCGAAATTCTGCATTTTTGCGTATCAGGGGCCAGGTGACAGGTGAAAATTTTTCTCACTACTCACCCCTCATTCCTAATTCCTAATTCTCCCCCCTTCCTGCTTCTCATTCATGATGGAGTAAAACCTGTTTCGGATCAGGAGGTCGGCATGGTTTCCCCTGTCGATTATCCTGCCGTTCTGGAAAACAACAATTTCATCTGTCTCTGCGAGCACCTTGATCCGCTGTGAAACAAGGATGATCAACTTCACTCCCGCTGTCTTGCCGATGGCGCGTAAAACTTCATGCTCCGTCTCCACGTCAAGCGCTGCCAGGGCATCATCAATAACCAGTACCGGCCGGTTGCAGAGCAGGGCCCTGGCAAGGGAAAGACGATGGCGCTGACCTCCGGAAAGCTTTACCCCCCGTTCACCGATGAGGGTCTGGTACCCCTTCGGGAAACCCATGATATCCTCATGCACGGCTGCGGCCCTGGCCGCTTTTTCAATTGCAGCAGAGGCGGCCTGCGGCCTGCCGAAGGCTATATTGGCAGCAACAGTATCGGAAAAAAGCACTGCCTCCTGGCCCACATATGCAACCAGGCTCCTGACACTGTCCAGGGAAATATCATTGACATCCCGGCCCTGGAAAAACAGGCTTTTTTCCGGTACCGGGTACATCCTGACCAGGAGTTTGCACAAGGTTGACTTGCCGCTACCGGTCCGGCCGGTGATGCCGTACACGCCGGGATGAAACTGCAGGGAGATATCCCGGAGGGCAGGATGTTGCGCAGTGGGGTAACAGAAGGTCAGGTTACGCAGCTCAAAAAACGGTTCCAGGACTTCAGTCTCTCCAGCCGGTCCATCCTGCCGCAGCATGGACCTGGAAGAAACGAGCGACTGGATCCGGTCAAGCGATGTCAGACCGCGCTGGGCAAGGTTGGCGACCCAGCCGATGGCCATCATGGGCCAGACGAGCATGTACATGTAGGTAACGAATGCGACAAAGTCCCCAAGGGTGATTATCCCGTTAACAGCCAGCCGGCCGCCGTAATACAGAACCAGAAGCATGCCCAGGTTGCCGACCAGCACGGCAACCGGAAACAGCAGACCGTTGATGACAGCCACCCTGATATTGCTGCGGACATACTCCTGGCCGAGCTGCTCAAAATTTTTCTCCTGCATGTTTTCCATGGTGTAGGCCTTCACCAGGCGCATGGAGACAAG
>JAJRVA010000020.1 GCA_024277485.1 Deltaproteobacteria bacterium
TCTGCCGGATAAAATCATTGTTCACCCGGGACTGGATCTCCTGGAACAGTCGACGTTCACGGGCAATGTCATAATCCGGTGCCTTCTCCCTTTCCAGCCGGTTCCCCCGGACAAAATATCGAAAGGCCCTGGCATGCTCGCCTAAAAAATCGTACGCCTGGCCAAGGGCGAACAACAGCTGGCCCGGCTCCTCCGCCCGGTCCAGAAAAGACTCAACGTAGCCGGTCTGGTCGCGAAGCTCCCGCGTTTTTCCCATCTGCTTGAGCAGCACGCACAGCACGGCAGTCACCGGCACATGGAACGGGTCGAGCTCAACGACATGGCGAAACCGCTCTTCAGCCCTGTCAAGATTGCCGATGGCACGGTGGACCATGCCGAGGTTGAAGTGCGCCGTAACATCTCCAGGATTCTCGGCAATTACTGCAGCATTCATCCTGACGGCGTCTTCCCACTTTTCCAGGTAATAATATACCAGCGCCAGGTTGCTGTAAAAGGGGGTATGGTCCGGGTAAGCGGCGATAGCCGACTGAAGAATTTCCGCTGCGTCACCATGTTGCCCGGTACGGCTATACACCTCGGCGAGTAGGCTCAATGCTGTCTTGTTTTGAGGGTCAAGAACGAGGACATCCCGACAGGACGCGGCAGCGTGCTCAAGAAGGCCACTGCCGACAGAGTGATGTGCCCGTTGCAGGAGGGAGAGAATTTTTTTCTCCTTCAGCTCCCTGACCTTTCGCGCTTTGAGTTTGCGCTGCTTTTTTTTCAACAGTTCCTCCGTTGATTTTTTTCTTTACCGCCTTCTTTTCTCTGCAGGAAAGCGGCAACTCACGCGCCGGGATCACGAAAAGGAATCCGGTTCGCTCGACTCACTGACGATATACAACGGCCGGGCCTGCACCTGGGTGTAGATCTTACCGATATACATGCCGACGATGCCGAGGAAGAAGAGCTGGGTGCCGCCGAGAAAGAACATGCCCGAGGTCATAAGGGCGTAGCCGGGAATAGGCAGGCCGAAGAAAATCTTCTGCGCACCGATGACCAGGGTCATGAGCAGGCTCAGGAGGGTGATCCCGAAGCCGGTGATGGTGCAGATTCTCAAGGGGACCGCGCTGAAGCTGGCAATCGCGTCCAGGGAGAAGAGCAGCAGCCTGGTCAGCGAATACTTGGTCTCTCCCCGGTGCCGGGGCTTGCGGCGATACTCCACCCCGGTCTGGCGGAAACCGAGCCAGGCGACCATGCCGCGGACAAACCGGTTGCGCTCCTCCAGGCTGTTAAAATGGTCCACCACCCTGCGGTCCATAAGGCGGAAATCGCCGGTGTCAGCGGGGATTTCTACGTCAGCCAGCAGGTTGAGCACCCGGTAAAAAAGATAGGATGTCACCCTTTTCACCGCGCCCTCCCCTTCGCGCTCCGCCCTGACGCCGTACACGATATCATAGCCCTGCCGCCATTTGGCGTGAAACTGCGGAATGACCGATGGGGGATCCTGCAGGTCGGCGTCGATCAGCACCGCAGCCCGGCCCCGGACCATGCGCAGGCCGCAGCTCGTGGCGGCCTCGTGGCCGAAGTTGCGGCTCAGCGCGACGTAGCGCACCTGCGCGTCTTTCTGCGCAAGCGCCTTCACCTCTGCCAGGGAGCCGTCGGTGGAGCCGTCATCGACAAAGATGCACTCAAAGGAGATTCCGGCCGGATCGAGAACCGCGCGGATCTCGCCGTGCAGCGGCTCGATGTTCTCCGCCTCGTTGAACAGGGGGACGACGATGGAGAGTTCAGGATTCCGCATCAAACACACCGGTCATGGGTTTGCATGAATCGGGCACCTGCACAGGGAAGCATATCTGCACAACAAACATTCAGTTTCCCACCCGGATCACAGAGGGATCTTCTTTCTCGATGTGCATTTCCCATGCCCTCCTGTATGCACTTTCGAGATTTCGCACAAAACGCGGTGTATTGAATACCGAAGAGTCGGCCATTCTCTCCCTTATCCTGTCCCGCACCGACTGCAGGTCTGCCTGGTGGCCTGCATAGTACACCGCTCTTTCAACATACTCCTGAAGGTCGGCGCAGACAAGTTCCGGGACATCGAGAGTATGAAGGACACTTGCCGAAACCCGTGAGGCAAAATGGGTGCCAAGGACGGACAGCACGGGGACACCGGCCCAGATCAAGTCGCATGACGTTGTATGGCCATTGTAGGGAACTGTATCGAGGGCCAGGTCGGCCAGGCAGAGGCGCGCCATGTGATCCTCCTTCCTCTCCATCCTGGATGCGAATATGATACGATCACTGTCTATTCCCTTCTGACGGGCATACGATCTTATTTTTTCCATATACTTCTGTTTGGTCGATGCCAGCCACAAGACGGAACCCGGGACCCGGGCCATAATACGCATCCATGCATCGAACAGCGCAGGCTCAATCTTGCTGGTCCTGCAGAAACAGGCAAAAACAAACCTGTCCGCGGGAAGATGCTGTTCATCACGTGCATACTTCTTGGCGGAAATTTCCGTTGTATTGTCATAGGTGAAATAGCTGCCCGGCATATAAATGAATTTTTCAGCAAAATATATAGCAGAGTCCTCCGGAGCCACGATCTGATCCACGACAATGTAATCCACGAAATCAGCTCCCGTTGTGCAGGGAAATCCCAGGAAGGTTATCTGCACGGGCGCCGGCCTGTAGTACAGTATCTGCATCCTGTTGTGGGTCGTGTGGCCGGCAAGATCGACCAGAATGTCAACCCCGTTCCCGTGGATCATTTGCGCAGCATGCTGGTAGTTGAGCTGCCTGATATCCGCGAACAGGTCGGATTCCCGCTCTATGACCTTCCTGTATGAACTGTCATTGTCCGCGGTGAGAGAGTATGCGTGGATCTCGAACCGGTGCCTGTCATGGCAAGGCAGCAGCCCGCTCATGATCTGTCCCACCGGGTGGTTTCTGAAGTCCGGTGACATGTAGCCGACAACGATCCTGTCCTTACTTCTGGAACTCCTCCGGGTGCCATGGCGCATCCTCCGGGCCGGATCCAGGGGCCGGGTCATGTTGTTCACGCACAAGCGGGCAGACTCATAGTTTATCCGGTAGTCCGGGTAATTATCTATGCTGGAAAAAGGCCGGCACAGCGACAGGACAGCGCCCCGCCCCATGCCTCTCCGGCCTGCGAGTTCATTAATTTCATCCCTGGTGCGGCGCAACCTTGCCCATGACATGGTCTCCTTGTATGCATCCTGCAGGACAAACAGAAGACCAGCCTTTCGCTCATCAGGCAGTCCCACCAGTTCCAGCGCCTTTTCCAGGTACTCGATAGATGCGTCATGCATTGAAAGATCAATATAAAACGCTGCGAATGCAGACAGGAGGTCACCGTTGCCGGGTGTCTCCCTTATCGCTTTGCTGAAAATTGACTGGATTTTACCGAAATCGTTCCTGGTGGCCAGCAGAACCCCCAGGTCAACATAGACCTTTCCCTTCCTGTTTCCGAGAAAAATGCTTTTCTCGTACGCGTAAATGGCCTCGTCCACCCTGTTCTGCCTGGCGTAAATGTACCCGAGGCTGTACCATACATCCGCGTTTCCAGGCGCCAGTTGTGTCACCTTCCGGTACAGGTCGATCGCATCGCTCATCTTCCCCTGCTGGTACCGGATCACAGCCAGGTTCAGGTACAGTTCCGCCCTGGCCGGAGCAAGGCGGATAGCCGTGTTCAAGCGCTCTGTCGCCTTGTCGAATTTTTCCTGCCTGGCCAAGCAGATGCCAAGCATGAGAAGGGCCTGTACATTGCCCGGTTCAACCTGGAGGACACCGGCAAAACCCTTCTCTGCGGCTGCAGGTTTATTTGCCTCCAGATCCCTGCAGGCATCATTGAACATCCTGCTGACAGGCCTCGTTTTTCTGGCCGGTCCAGGGATATGTCGCGGTTTTTTTCTTTTTTTCATTGCCATGCAAAAGGGAGAGGCCGTAGGGAAAAACTCAGCGAACATATACCTGCAAAAACAGGGTTCCGTTATAGAAAAAACGATCTGCAGGCCTCATTTCCGTGAGAAGATAATTGTCAACCGGATCCATGTAGTTCATATTTTTTGTCACTCCAAAAGAATATTTTCCGGCCTGTGTTGTATCAGGAAAGAGTAATGGAGGCCGCATGAATCGAAAGGCGATTGACGGCTCCCGTTTATCGCGTTTCATCTGCCGTATCGCTTTATGCCTCAGAACCACGGACCCCGAAAGACCGCCCCATGAATGATTCAGGGACGGCCGCCTCCGGATCAGCATGTATCCCATTGGAGCCTGATCACCGATTATAGCATAATCTCCATCATTCGAGTATTTTTTTGCCATGCTCTCCATCCAGGTTGCCGCATCATAATAAAGCTGATTCGTTCTGATCCCTTTGGCAAAACCCTTTTCAAATGTTGTTTGCAGGTACTTGGGAGGCAGGTCAAAATACGTAAAATTCCAGTCTGCCAAAGCCATATTGCTATAAAACGGAAGCAAAATCATCATTAACAGCAAAAACGACCGATAACAGTTGTCAATCATTCTCGACACAGCAACTGAGAGGGCCAACATTACAGGAATTGCAACAAACTGCAGCGCCAGAAAACGTAACGAGGAGATTATGACAAAAGTGCATCCTACAATGATGCAGGGAACAACCATCAAGAGAAGCAACTTGTCAGTGTCCCCTGAACCACTCTCTTTCTCGTGCGCAAAGATGCGTTCCGCAATAATCAAGCACGAAGTTATCACCAACGATGCGTGCCAGATCTGAGCGTTGAACCAACCGTTCCAAAAAGGCGGCATGAACCCGAGCAGGTCGGTATTGACGGCACAGAGAAGCAATACCGACAGTACGGTTGTGGTCATGAAAGCCGGCAAGGAGGATGGTCTTCGGGCGACAACTGTGAGCATACCAACGAGAAGCAGGGTGAGAAAAACATAAGGAACCGCCGTTCTCGCAAGATTTAACATGCTCTTTTGTGCCTGTACACTTGCGAGCCCCTCGCGGGAATAACGGAACATCTTCAGCGCGGCAGCAAGAAAATCGGACCCATATATGGCTATAAAGCCCGTCCAGGCAAGGATTGCCGGTCCATACAGCAAGGCAAGGTCCTGGTGGGTGATGATATTCTCCGACGGAAAGAATTTTCTGAGCAACAAGAACTCTACCAAAGGAATTACCAGGGTTACCGTCAAGGGTAAGATACTGAACCCTATTCCCCACAAAAAGAAACCTGCAAACATGAACAGCGCATATCGCAATATACCTGGTCGTTGTTTCAAGGCAAAGAGCGAAAAGGCAATATGAAGCACAAGGAAAAGATGGGGATAGACATAATAAGACAAGTTCGATGCCATACCATTAACGTCGAGACCGGTAAAAACATACAGGGAAAGAGCATACGGCAGGTACCACGCATCTTTTGTCCAGGTATATACGGATAACGCCAAAATAAGCATTGAAACTGCAGCAGCGAAAAACTGGAGCCGCCTGAAACCCAAAAGGGTAATATCAGGCATACATTTGAATATATATTTATTGAACACAGTATAGAGCAACGTGACATTTGTTGAGTTATCAGGGAACAACCTGTCTCCAGCAGCCATACGCCATCCATCCGTCATGTACATGCCTTCATCGATAAAATTAAACCCATACTGCAACTTCTCCCACCCGAGAACCGCCATTAACAAAAACAAAATGGCTCCGGAAAAGAACAAAATATTCTTGTTCGACATTTCAGGAAGCAAAGAAGATGTGTTGCGCAGCGGTGACACCATAAGCTGTTATCCAACCTCCTGTCTCAGTGAGCGTCCATGCAGGGGCCAGATACAAGGCGGCAACGATGTTGATAATACATCTGATATCAACGAGTAGCCAACGGTGTAGATGGTGAACCTTCGAACGATCGGACGGGCCGTTATCGGCCGCCCCGCAGGCGGCCTGTACAGTCCGGTTAAATTTTCTCTGCCCGGCCTATTTTTTTCCCAGGTCATCGAGTTCCGCTTTGCCGGATAATTTTCAGGTTATCCAAAGTCTGTTTATTGGTTTCATCGACCATAAGCGCTCTCAGAAGAAAATTCTCCGCCAGATCAGCACGACCTTTTCGATACGCAAGATAAGCCAGTTCGTTCAGCCCAACTATACTCTCCGGATCCTGGTCGACAAGGTTGCCAAATACGGTTTCCGCTTTACCATATTGCCCGGTTTTTAAATACACACTTCCCAATTCCTGCAAGGTTTCCCTGGCCCGCCAGTTTCGGCGAACAAGTTCCTCCAGCACTGCCGCATACTCTGCGAGCTGCTCAGTCTGCCTGTAAAATGCAGAGAGATGAACCATATCTTCGACGCGTTTTTTCAGGTCAGTGAGGGTGCGAGGGCCGGGACGAAGAATCTGCTCGTGCCCAATCAGCCGGTCGCGCGGCTGCCAAAACGAAACCGCGAAATCCAGGTAAACGAGCTCCCAGTCATCATGGCGGGCAATCCATGGAAGCATGGCTTGGGCTTCCGGTGAAACATGCTGTAGCAAAATTCCTTTAATCCGGTACTTCTCAACGATTTTCCTGAACTGGAACGGGCTGGCGGTTGCAGAACCGATCTGTTGCAGATCCGCATTCTGGTAAATTTCCCAACGACCGTCAGTCAGGGGCAGGGATGAGGGAAAAAAATGGTAAAGGTAAAATCCGCCCAGAAAATTCGAATTAAAGACCTGACCGGATATTGTGTGTTTTTTGCTGAAATCCGAAAAACCATGTGGAAAAAATGATGGTGTCGCGCCCAACCCGATCCTGGCGGGAAAACGCATGAACTGCTGATATTTACCTGACAGGGGAAAAAACATCCAGGCAAGAAGAAACAGGGTGTAGACAACAGTAACTGAAGCGGGAACAGGCCTATCCCGCAATCTTGACGGCAGCATTTCCGTTATCATGGGCGTGGCAACAAGAGCGAAAAGGGCCATGTTCCTCCGTCCGGTAAGCGACGCGGCAAATAGACCCAGCAATATACAGTGCCGCCCCAGATGCACCTTCCGACGCGGAAGAACACAGGCCATGGAGATAACGGTGCAGAGCAGCAAGGCTGCGTAAAACCAGAATGCTATTCCCGAGCGACTGGCATCTCCGAACGTCGGGCTCAATTCCCCAAGCGTCAGCATAACCTGTGGCGCTGCGGGACCCGCTTCCCGGAACAGGAGCAATGCATATCCCCATGCACCTGGTCCATGCGGAGAAATCAGCGTCCCCAGGCATACGACAGCAAAGAGAAAGACGTAATACATCGCTGTATTACGTCTTTCTCCGGACACGTGCAGCACCGCATTAAGAAGATAGCAGCCGACCATGAACGGCCCGATAACAAATAAACCATGGCTGTTGACCCAGATGACCTGAGCGATCAGCAAAAGGACCGCCTTGACAGGTATTGAGGGCCCCTCCTTCTGCAAAACCCAGTAAAAAAATGCTATCAAAAGAAAAGTGATCAGTTCCGGTCTTGGAATAAATCTTTCAGAGGAAGCCATTGCGGCGAGAAACACAAGAAACAGGCATAGTTCCAGCCGACCATATCTTCGGGTTGATAAAAAGGTAAAAAGCAGGGTGGTCGCCCAGGACAGCAGGACAAAAACCTGAATCCCAACCATGCCGAAAAACCGGTCAGTGATGGCGCATATCACCTGAAACAACCAATGTGAATCATGATACGGATTTCCGAACCCGGCTGCGGTATACAGGTCTATGGCTGGTACTGAAAATTTTTCGAGGATATCGCGGCCTATGATGATCTGCCACCAGATATCGTAGGAGTATATTTCATTGCAGAGATAAGCAATGATCGCCAGGACGGTTGCGCCCGCCGCGAGAAAACAATACGGCCCTGTTGCCTTCCCGGAAGCAGCGGAACGGGTAGCGTTCAGGAGCACGGGGTGTCCCCCCGACGGAAACCAAGCGCGAAGTCTTGTGAAATGAAAAGCGGAAAAAAGCACTGCATTGTATTATTACTTCCTGACCCGTGAGCGTTCATTTTGTGTATCCTTCCTCAGAAGGACGAGACAGCTGCAGCCAAATGGCAACCCGGAAAATTTCAGCCAGAACTTTTCCGCGATAAAAGCGAAGTATAACAGCGAATTCACCGGAGCGGAACAGCTTTGCACGTCACTTGTTTCTTTTTTACGGTTTTTCGGCAGGAGACGAACCAGTGCGATCACCGGAAACAGCACTGTATTGAAATAGGTGAAAAACAGGGGGGAAACCGGCCTGTTCTCCCACAGCCCGAAAAAACTTTTCCTGGTATACCTGCGCTTGTGACCAAGGACCTCGTCATGCCTGCTCCAGAGAAACGGGTACGCGGGTGCCGTGACCAGCAGCAGCGCGCCCGGCTGCATGGAGTTGACAATATCGTCGAAGAATGCCCGGTCATCCTTCACATGTCCAATCACATCAGCCAGGAGAATGACATCGATATCTTTCCAGAGAGGCTGAAAAGCATCGGCAAATTTTCCCTGCAACACCTCGCAATCGGTCCGCTTATCAGCAAGCGCAACCGCATCCGGTGAGATGTCCACCCCTATTGTTTTTCGAAAATAGTGCTGCAGAAACTTCAGGTTGCCGCCGGTGCCGCAACCGATTTCTCCAAGAAAACAGTGCTTCGGATTGCTGAAACGCACAAGAATCGAATACATGATCTCCCGTCTGGCCTTAAACCACCAGTGGTGGTCTTCCAGTTCCGCCATTTTGGTGAACTCTTCAGGTAACATTCAGCCCCTTGACAGCTCCATAGTCGTAAAAAAATAGCACATCATGCAGAAAATCACGCTGTTCAATCATGAGATACTGCTTTGCTTGCAGCATCTACGACCCATGCGCCCCATGCTGGTGTTCCGGGGGTTAGCACATGCGTATACAGCGCCAGAACATTGTGTTTCACCAGCCCATCCCTGCCGCCAGCAAACCCTGTACCCCGTTCAATATTGAGGGCCAGCTCGTTTTCTGTACCATCCCACTGAAGGACGGTTGAATACCTGAACTCATGTCCTTTTATTGTTGTCCCAACAGGATAAAACGGATTTTCCCGGTCCACAGTAAAGATTGAATATCCATGCGCCTGTGGTTTTTTTGATATACCGAAGGTGACGGGAAAAACCCCTGCCAAAGGATATTCAATGCCATCTATAATGATCGAGCGGCCAAGAAAAATAAGGCCGCCGCATTCTGCATAGATGGGCAGGCCGTTTTCCGCCTGCTGGCGTACTGATTCCCTGAAGTTTTTGTTATTTGCCAGTTCTTTGGCGCTTGTTTCCGGGAAACCACCACCGATATAAAGCCCGGTGATGTCATCGGGTAATTTGTCGGCTTTCAGGGCATCGATCATGACAAGTTCAGCACCAGCATCCCGCAGAGCCTCAAGGTTCTCTTCATAATAAAACTGGAAGGCACGGTCCCGGACTATACCGATTTTAACCTTTGCACCAGAAACAACGGCCAGCTTGGGGGTTTTTCTCGCAACATAAACTTCACCCA
>JAJRVA010000021.1 GCA_024277485.1 Deltaproteobacteria bacterium
GGAAATTTCAGACCCGCTTATGCATATCATCAGAAACGCCGTTGACCACGGTATTGAGACTGCCGCGGAGAGGAAACAGGCCGGCAAGGAGGAAACAGCAACCCTGCGTCTTGAAGCCTACCCCGACGGCAGTGATATTGTTATTGAAATAACGGATGACGGCAGGGGGATTGATACGGAGGAAATCAGGGCAAAGGCGCTGAAATCCGGTCTCTGCTCCGCTGAAGAGCTTGATCGCATGTCGGAACAGGATATTGTCCGCCTCATCATGACTCCGGGGCTTTCCACTGCAGTGCAGACAACAGCAACCTCGGGCCGCGGCATGGGGATGGATGTTGTCAAAACGAATATCGACAGGCTCAACGGCTCGGTTGATATTGAATCCCGGGCCGGACACGAAACCATGATCCGTATCAGGATCCCCCTTACACTTGCCATAATCCAGGCATTAAGCGTCAGGGTCGGTTCGCGGTTGCTGACAATCCCCCTGTCAAATATCGTGGAAACCGCCAGAATCAGGAAGGATGACATCACGACGGTTGAGGGCATTGAGATTGTTGAACATCGGGATATGCCGTTACCCCTGTTACGGCTGACGGATATTCTCAACATCAGGAGAGAAGAAACAACGGCAAAACACCTGTACATTGCCATTGTCACCGCGGAAGGACAGCGGGCCGGACTGGTCGTGGACAAACTGGTGGGTAAGGATGAGGTGGTGATCAAACCCCTGGCTGAGTACCTGAGGAAGGAGAGCGGCTTCTCCGGCGCCACGATCAAGGGGGATGGGACCATCTCTCTCATCCTTGACATCCCCACCCTGCTCACCATTGTCAAGGAACGGCAGGTCTCCAGGCACAAAAAACACATCCTGCACAGGACCCTGAAGGGGCTGGCCATAGCGTGATAAATTACAGAAATCCGGCAAGCTAAACAAAGGATCTCAACATGATCATCATATGTGACAAGTGTAACACCCGCTACAATCTCGATGACAGCCTGATCAAGGACAGGGATGTCATCAAGGTACGCTGCTACAAGTGTGACAACAGGTTCAGGGTCCACCGGAAAATTGAAACAGACGAGGATGTCCTTCTGCGCAATATCGTCAAACCGCAGCTGGAAAACACCATCGCCGTCAGTAACCAGAAAGGCGGGGTCGCCAAGACATCGACCTGTCTGAATCTCGGAGTCTCCCTGTCCGGCATGGACAAGAAAGTACTCCTGATAGATTTTGATGTTCAGGCCAACCTTACCATCTCTCTTGACCATCCGTCGGACACCGCATCATTTTACGACATACTGCAGTCAGGTTCGGATGACATATCCTCGTATATAACCGATACAAAGTATCCCAACCTGAGTCTCATGCCCTCGAACAGCAGGATGGCCCTGCTGACCAAGCACTACATGCACCGGCCGAACTTCGAGTATCTGCTGCGCGACAGGCTGGCCCCGGTCAGTGACCGCTTTGACTACATTATTATCGATACCCCGCCGGCCCTTGGTTTCAGTACCCTTAACGCCCTCATGGCCTCGAATTATATTATTATCCCCACCCCCTGCGAATACCTCTCCATGCACGGCATTCACAAGGTCGAGGACATTATCAAAACTGTCCAGGCCAGGTCCGGCAGGCACATAGATTACAGGATTCTGATCACCATGCATGACACCTCGAGTACGGCATCGCAGGTCGTTTACCGGAAAATCACCAGCATGTTCGAGGACAAGGTCTTCAACACGGTCATTGACCGGGACCAGAAGATGCTTGAATCACAGATACTGCACCTCCCGGTCATGCATTACGACAGCCGGAGCACGTCCGCACAGCAATATATCCAGCTTGCCCGCGAAATAGTTGGCCTGAAAAAAGAACTGGCCGGTAAAAACCATGGTTAAGCAGAAGCACGACCAGGGACAGAGAAAATATCCAAGGGTTCCCAAGGCAGTCAGCCTGGTGATCAACCGTCTGGAATACCCCATATCACGCTCTGAAGAGGAAACTGCGGTTACCAGGAACATCGCTGAACAGGGAGTCTGTTTCACCTCATCCACCCCTTACGAGGCGGACACGGTCCTCAGCATGAAGATCGACCTGCAGGGATGGCAGGTCTTTTTACGCACGGTCCTGTCCATTGTCGACGACAGCTCTGAAATCAAGCCCCTGACGGCTGTCGGTCGCGTGGTCTGGTCAAAAGAGATGCCCGGCAACGGTGGATATGAAGTCGGGGTTGACTTCACCGACATCTCAGAAGATGATTACCATGCCTTTAAACAGTACCTGCATATTATCCAGGAAAGCGTGCGATGAGAACTGGCCACTCTTTCCTGCTGTGCCGGGGCCCAGGGAACCAGGGATGGGGTCGACACCAATGGACCACGCACGAAAGAGTGGTTGAAAAATTCGGACCATCAGGTTAAATACCTCATCACTTCCCTGATTGCTCACACGGGCGGGTAGCTCAGCTGGATAGAGTGTCGGCCTCCGAAGCCGAAGGTCGCGGGTTCGAATCCCGCCTCGCCCACCATCTTTTTTCTTTGTGATTCAGGGACCAGCCGCATAATGCACCGCATCTACAGCACATACCACCTTTTTCGAGTAGCCTGACAAAATCTGTACAGAATCTCCGGAAAACTGCTGGAAAGGGTGATCAAAACACTTTTCACGCATCAGCAAAACTCCGCAGACGCCCCAATCCATCCCCTCCCACCTGAAAAGATGGGTAAATTTTATACAGTCCCCCCTGAAAGTGTCAACAATATGGGCAACGAGCACGGGCACCGGCCCTGCTCTCCCACGACAGGAAAAAACTTTTCATCCTGCAGGCCCGTCAATGGGGCGTGCCGTCCCATTACAATATTACTGGCATAGTAGTTGCTTCACTTGCCTGTAATGAATAACTTTCAATTTATCACTACCTGATTTTACGGCACCTGCCGAAGAATCTGGGAACAATTATTATTAAAATGAATGTAAAACAATGACAAAAAATACAGAAGGAGAACACAATGAAAAGGTACTTTTTATTGTTTGCAGCGATAAGCCTCATCTTTACCGGCAGTGCCATGGCCATGAAAGGAATGGACATGGGCAGCGGTACGGAAAAAGAAAGTTTTACTCACAGTGCCATGGCAGGTGACATGCAGGTCGAGTTTAAAGTAATGGATCTGGCCAGCATGAACATGAAGGATCCGCAAGGCAAAACGCATCATGTGATGGCAACGTTCAAACGTAATGGTACGCCTGCTGACGGGATAATAGGAAAAGTGAAACTTGTTTCGCCTGGTGGAAAAGAACAGATCGCCTCTCTCAAAGACTTTGGGAGCGGAATTTATGCAGCCAATTTTACCATTGACGAGCCCGGCAAGTGGGGCATTATCTGCCTCTTCAAGGATGAAAAGGGAAAACAGACTGTGAAGTTCTGGTACCCGCATATGGCAATGTGACCACTCTCCTGAACATCATTTTTTGCCACAAGGTAATGAAAGGCAACGGGATATACCACGTTACACATATCTGGTATTCCGTCAAGCCATCTGATTCATGGAAGGAGAAGGTACCGTGTTACGAATTCACCGGCAGCTTACTGCAGCAATCCAGGTTCTCTTGATCCAGGCGACGTGTGCTATTGCGGCCCTGTCATTTTTTACCGGCACCGCCCGGGCTGACAGCGACACGCTTACTCTTGAGATGGCGGTAACCGCTGCGCAGGTTAACGACCCATGGCTGGTCGGCAACCGACACTCTCAGGATGCGGTCGAATCTTTGAGCGTTGCGGCGGGAACGCTTCCTGATCCGAAAGTCTCCCTTGGTCTTGCAAACGTACCGGTGGATTCCTTTGACTTTAACCAGGAACCCATGACCCAGGTTAAGATCGGGGTGGCGCAGATGTTCCCCCGCGGAGACAGCCTCGCTATCAGGCAAAAGCAGCTTGAGACACTTGGAAGTCAGTTTCCCCACCAGCGCCTGGACCGTCGGGCAAAGGTTGTTGTTACAGTCAGCAAGCTCTGGCTGGATGCTTACAAGGCCCAGGAAAGCATAGTGCTGATCCAGAAAGACCGTCCACTTTTCGAGCAGTTAGCTGATGTTGCCGAGGCCAGTTATTCCGCCGCATTAGGGAAGACCAGGCAGCAGGATATCATTCGGGCGCAGCTGGAACTGACCCGGCTGGACGACCGGCTCACCGTTTTGCAGCAGCAGCAGCAGGCTTTTATGGAAAAACTGTCCGAATGGGTGAGTGAATACTTTCGCGGGGAGTACAGTGACAGCCAGGCTGCCGCAATCCCGCGTTCCTGGTCGAGCCTGAAGCTTGACAAGAGCCGGCCTGACATAAAAATGTTGTACGAATCTCTCTACCTGAAGAGTGCAGAGGCCGCCCCGCTGAAACTTTTTGAGCACTTTTCCAGGCACCCATCCCTGCTTGCCCTGGACCAGAAAATTAAGGCGAGTGAAATAGGTGTTGATCTTGCGAAAGAGAAGTACAAACCGGAATGGGGAGTCAATGCCAATTACGGGTATCGTGCTGAAGACTTAAATGGAAACGATCGGGCGGACTTTGTCTCCGTTGGGCTCAGCTTTGATCTGCCTTTTTTCACGAGCAACCGCCAGGACAAGGAAGTCGAGTCCTCGGTTTCCCAGGCCAAGGCAATACGAACGGAAAAATGGGCCCTGCTGCGGAAGATGGTTGCTGATTTTGAAAAGAGCAAAACGCAGCTGAAAAAACTCAATGAACGTCAACTGCTGTACAAAGACCAGTTGTTACCCCAGATGCGTGATCAGGCCGAGGCCTCTCTTACAGCGTATACCAATGACGACGGTGATTTTGCCGAGGTTGTCCGGGCCCGGATCGCTGAATTGAATGCGCAGATTGATGCGTTGCATATTGATGTTGAAAGGCAGAAATCAATCATCGAACTGAATTACTATTTTATGGAAAAACCCGATGATATAATAGCAAAAAACAGCGTTGCGAGGAAAATAAAATGAAAAAATTTCTTGGAATATCGACAGTCTTCTTTCTGGGTGCTGCTGCAGGCACTATGGTTACATACATGGGATACCCTGTTTTGGACGGAATTTTTGGTCCGTCCACTGTGGCACAGGGAAAAAGCCTGTCCGGGACAGAGAGGAAACCCCTGTACTGGGTCGCCCCCATGGACCCGAACTACAGAAGAGACAAGCCGGGAAAATCCCCCATGGGCATGGATCTCATACCGTTTTACGGTGATGAGGGCGGCGGTTCCGACGCAGGACCCGGCACCGTAAAAATCTCCCCTGATGTGGTGAACAACCTCGGTGTCAAGACCAGCACTGTCCAGCTCGGCTCCCTGCGTTCCGAGATCCAGACGGTCGGCTACATTGACTATGACGAGGACCAGCTGGTCAACATCAACCCCAGGGTGGAAGGATGGATAGAAAAACTCTATATCAAGGCCTCCGGAGATCCCGTTACAAGGGGAGAACCGCTCTACGATATCTACTCCCCGGAACTGGTCAATGCCCAGGAAGAACTGATGATGGCCCTGGCACGCAATAAACCCCGCCTTATCAGGGCGGCCGAGAATCGTCTGGCCTCGTTGCGGGTACCTGCCTCGGTTATCAAGCAACTCAAGAAGACCAGGGAAGTCAAGCAGACCATAACCTTTTACGCACCGCAAAGCGGCGTGGTCGACAATCTCAATGTCCGCCAGGGGTTTTATGTCAAACCCGGCTCGACGATCATGTCCATAGGCTCGCTGGCACAGGTCTGGGTGGAAGCCGAGGTATTTGAGAGCCAGGCTGCAGATGTAGCCGTCGGCCTGCCGGTGACGATGACCCTTGACTACCTGCCCGGCAAAGAATGGCGCGGCGTGGTTGATTACGTCTACCCCACGCTCAACGCCAAAACCAGAACAGTGCGGGTCCGTCTGCGTTTTGACAACAAACAGGGGCTGCTCAGGCCCGACATGTTCGCCCAGGTTGTCATCCACCGCCAGAGTTCCGAAAAGACCCTGCTGGTACCCAGGGAGGCGGTTATCCGTACCGGCCGTTCCAGCCGGGTGGTGCTGGCTCTCGGCGACGGGCGGTTCAAATCGGTCACTGTCAAGGCCGGACGTTTCGATGATCGTTCAGCCGAGATCCTGTCAGGCCTTGCCGTTGGTGACCAGGTGGTCACTTCCGCGCAGTTCCTGATCGACTCGGAATCAAGTAAAACTTCTGATTTCAAACGCATGAACCACTACGAGACAGTGGTTCCGGCGAGCGCCTGGGTACAGGCCACCGTCAACAGCCTGCTCGCGGATGAACGGAAAATAAACGTCACCCACAAGGCCATACGGTCATGGGACTGGCCTGAAATGACCATGGATTTCCCGGTCGATGAAAGCGGTGACCTTGACACGCTCGCAGCAGGCATGACGCTGCATGTAAAGATCACGAAAACAGACCGGGGCAACTATCGGATAACAGAGGCGCGCGTTCCCGGAGCGGATGAACAGGACAAAAGCCTTGATGATCTGAACATGGATGACATGGACCTGGACGACCTCAGCCTGGAGGACACGGGTCCGGCAAAGCACAAGACCTGACCGGCATCACGCGTGCCGCACAGGCACAATCGCCCTGGTTGTGGTTGTACCAGGGCGATTGTGCATCCCGGGATTCCCTGAACGCCTTCTGTTTCCTGCGGGAACAATCCGCATACGACAGGTAAAAAAAATGATTAAATCAATAATACACTGGTCGGTCAACAACCGTTTCTTCGTCCTCCTGGCGACCTTGATAGTAACGGGCATCGGTCTGTATTCACTCAAGAATACACCCGTGGACGCCCTGCCCGACCTGTCGGACGTGCAGGTAATCATCAAAACAAGCTATCCCGGCCAGGCACCGCAGGTGGTTGAAGACCAGGTGACCTATCCCTTGACGACCGCGATGCTCTCTGTTCCCGGCGCTGTAACCGTGCGGGGCTACTCATTTTTCGGCGACTCATACGTCTACGTTATCTTTGACGAGAAAACCGACCTGTACTGGGCCAGGAGCAGGGTTCTGGAATATCTCAGCCAGGTGGCGCCTTCGCTGCCTCAAAATGCAAGGCCGCAGCTGGGACCTGACGCCACCGGGGTCGGCTGGGTGTATCTCTATGCCCTGGTGGACAAAACCGGGAAGCACGATCTCAGCGAGTTGCGCTCACTGCAGGACTGGTTCCTGAAGTATGAACTGCAGACCGTGCCCGGTGTCTCGGAAGTGGCGGCCATAGGCGGCATGGTCAAGCAGTACCAGGTCAAGGTCAACCCTGAAAAACTTCGCGCCTTCGGCATCCCGCTCTCGAAAATACACATGGCCATCAGGGCCGCCAACCAGGAGATCGGCGCATCGGTTGTCGAGATGGCCGAGGCCGAGTACATGGTCCGGGCCACCGGCTATCTCCAGAGTGTGCAAAACCTGGGCAACATACCCCTCGGCGTTACGGAGAACGGCACCCCGCTGCTGCTGAAAAATGTCGCCGAAATAGGTATCGGCCCCCAGATGCGGCGTGGTATCGCGGACCTTGACGGCGAGGGGGAAACAGTGGGCGGCATCATTGTCATGCGCTTCGGCGAAAATGCTCAGAAGACCATTGACGGGGTCAAGGCCAAGCTGGAAGAGCTGAAAAGCGGCCTGCCCGAGGGTGTCGAGATCATCCCGGTGTATGACCGGAGTGCGCTGATCGAGCGCGCTGTCAAAAATCTCCGCGACAAGCTCCTGGAAGAGTTTGTCGTGGTCGCCCTGGTCTGCATGGCCTTTCTCTTCCATATCCGTTCTTCCCTGGTGGTGATCGTCAGCCTGCCTGTGGGCATACTGGCTGCGTTCATCATCATGCACCTGCAGGGCCTCAATGCCAATATCATGTCCCTGGGCGGCATCGCCATCGCCATCGGCGCCATGATCGACGGGGCCATCGTCATGATCGAAAACATGCACAAGCACATGGAGAAAACCACCATTACCAGCGAAAACCGGTGGCGGATCGTGGCCGAGTCGGCCAGTGAAGTCGGCCCTGCCCTGTTTTTCAGTCTGCTGATCATCACGGTGAGCTTTGTTCCCGTGTTTACCCTGGAGGCCCAGGAAGGACGCATGTTCTCTCCCCTGGCGTTCACCAAGACCTATGCCATGGCCGCCTCGGCGGCCCTGTCCATCACCCTGGTGCCGGTCCTGATGGGATACTTCATCCGGGGCAAGGTGCTGCCCGAACACAGGAACCCGCTCAACCGGTTGCTGACCGCGATCTACATGCCTGTTCTTGCCAAAGTGCTGCAATTCCCCAAAACCGTTCTGTTAGGATCCCTTGTCATCCTGGCAGTCGGCCTCTGGCCGCTTGACAAAATCGGCAGCGAATTCATCCCGCCTCTTGACGAGGGGGACCTCATGTATATGCCCACGACCTACCCCGGCATCTCCATAGGCAAGGCGCGGCAGCTGCTGCAGCAGACCGACAAGCTGATCAGCACGGTCCCTGAAGTGAAAACCGTTTTCGGCAAGGTCGGCAGAGCGGAAACAGCCACTGACCCGGCGCCGCTGACCATGATCGAGACGTTTATCCAACTCAAGCCGCGGGACCAGTGGCGCGAGGGCGTTACCACCGAGAGCCTGAAAAAGGAGTTTGACCGGCTGGTCAAACTTCCCGGGGTAACAAACGCCTGGGTCATGCCCATCAAGACACGGATCGACATGCTGGCCACCGGCATAAAGACCCCGGTCGGTATCAAGGTCGCCGGACCTGACCTGAAGGTCATCCAGAAAATCGGGCAGCAGATCGAGCAGGTGCTGAAGGATGTCCCCGGAACGGCCTCCGTGTATTCGGAGCGTGTTGCCGGTGGCCGTTATATCAAGGTTGATATCCAGCGGGAGAAAGCCGCCCGCTACGGCCTGAACATCGCAGATATCCAACAGGTCGTGGCCTCGGCCATCGGCGGCATGAATGTCACCCAGACGATCGAAGGGCTGGAGCGTTACCCGGTCAACCTGCGCTATCCCCAGGACTACAGGAACTCCCCGGAACAGCTCTCCCTGCTGCCTATTGTGACCATGTCCGGCCAGCGCATCGCCCTGGCCGACGTTGCCGACGTGTATGTCGAGGACGGCCCGCCGGCCATCAAAAGCGAAAACGCGCGCTTGAACGGCTGGTCGTTCATCGATATCGAAGGGGTTGACGTGGGAAGCTACGTGGTCGAGGCGCAGAAGACGGTGGCTGAAAAGATCGACCTTCCGGCCGGCTATTCCCTGAGCTGGTCGGGACAGTATGAATACATGCTGCGGGCCAAGGAAAAGCTGACCTACGTGGTGCCGCTGACCCTGGCCATCATTATTATTCTCCTGTACATGAACTTCCGCAACTTCGTGGAGGTCGCCATCATCATGGGCACTCTTCCCCTGGCCATGGTCGGCAGTATCTGGCTCATGTACCTGCAGGGCTATAATTTCAGCGTTGCCGTCGGGGTCGGCTTTATCGCCCTGGCCGGTGTTGCCGTTGAAATCGGAGTCATCATGCTCGTGTACCTGAACCAGGAATACCGCAAGATGATCTCTGACGCGGAAGACGAAGGGAGCACGCCCGGCCCACGGGAACTGGCACGCGCTGTACTGCATGGCGCGGGCATGCGCGTCCGGCCGGTCATGATGACGGCTGCGGCAATCATCGTCGGGTTGCTGCCCATCCTCCTGGGTACCGGCACCGGATCCGAGGTCATGAGCCGTATCGCCGCCCCCATGGTCGGCGGCATGGTCAGCGCGGTTCTGCTGACCCTGCTTGTTGTGCCTGCAATCTTTTACCTGTGGCGCAAGCGTTCACTGTAGCTCTGAAAAACTAACCAGCCATATCCCGGGTTTCCCGTCAGCAAGGTTTTTCGGTAGAAAGACGCGGACCAGCTGCAGTGATCAGATCGATTTTTCTTGATCTGCCGGGCAAGCTTGATACAATGCATTTTGCGTATCACCGTCGGGCTTTCCGTCAAGGCCCTCTCCATCTCTATGTCGGGAGTCTCCATGTCACAAGACCAAACACGACTCGTTTCCCTCGCAAAAAAACGCTGGCCAAAGGTTGTTGCTATTGCAATTGTCATTGTTGCCGGCCTGCTCGTCACCCTGCCCCATGCCATACGCATGGGGCTGGAACGCTGGCTGGTCAACAACGGCGCCCAGAGCGCCGAGATCAAGAAAATCCACCTGAACCTTTTCCGCGGAACTGTCAGGGTCACCGGCCTGAAAATCACCCTGGACGACAACGTGGTCCTGGGTGATGACGACATCCAGGTCAACATAGCCCTGTCTTCCCTGTTCAGGAAAGAAGGACGCCTGCAGTCAGGCAGACTGTCCGGCCTGATCCTGGAGATTGAACTGTATCCCGATGGCGCCCTGCGCATCGGCTCCATCACCACGCCGCCCTCTCCGGGTTCTCCGGAAGCAGAAAAAACCGAAAAGAAACCATGGCTCTTCGGCGCCCGCCATCTGGAACTTGAAAACTGCCTTGTCCGCTTTACCATGCCGGGCCTGAGTACCAAGGTGTATGTCGAGAAGGCTGTGCTGGAAAACTTTTCCACCGGCTCAGCCGGACCGACCGCCCATCTTGAACTGCAGGGGAGCATTGATGATGCCCCGGTCACCCTGGTGCTTGACCGGGTCGGCGTCAGGCCGGACATCGCCACCGGCGGTTTGATCAAGATTGACGGCTACCGGCTGGACAATCTCAGGGAATTGCTGCAGGATGTTCTCGACCCGTTTACCGGATCGGTCTCGCTTGACGGCAAAATCCAGTTTTCCCTGAACCCGCAGGGTGAGATCGCGACCAAGTACGACGGAACCATCACCCTTGACCAGGCTGCCATTGGCAACGCCGGTTTCGGCGTGGACAGTCCTGTTGTCTCCTACAGCGGCGCGATCCAGTACGAGATGGACAAAAACTCGGACATGGTGGTGGATGTCAACGGCCTGCTCCAGGGAGAGGAAATAAACCTGGGCGTCCCCGCGGCCGGAATGGATATGGCTGAAAAACATCTCAAAATCGACGGCAGGACCCAGGTGGTCATCGCTGATGATCTCACCGTGACCACGGATGCCCACCTCAGCTCTGCCGGCATGGACATCGGTATTCCGCCCATGAACATCGCCCACTCGGGTCTGGACTGGCAGGGAGACATCACATACAAGCTGGCCGGCAACCCGGGAATTCAGGAGATCAGGTCAGACGGCAAACTGGTCTTCAGCAAAGCGGCCTACGGGCAGGAAAGTGAAGAGTCCACCCTGCACACAGCCACTGAACAACTTTCCTGGCAGGGACGGGTCAACCTGGATATCAGCGCCAAGGACGGCACGGCGATCCTGACCGACGGCGAATTACGCAGTGACTGGTACCAGCTGGCCATTCCCGATCAGCTTGACCTGCAGAACGACTCCATCCTCACTGACGGTAAAACCGATATCACCATAGGCCAGGGCATTGCGGTGACGCACGAGGCACGCCGCCTGGACGTCAACGGACTCTCCGTCACCGCTGCCGGCACCACAAGCAGCGGGTCCCTGTCGTGGCAGGGCCAGGTCGGTTACCAGATGACGGACACAGGCTCTGAAATACAGCTGGGCGGCACCCTGACCGGCACGAAACTGGAGTCCCTGCTTGCGGAGCAGAATATCAGGATAGGCCAGCAGAATATCAGTGTCAACACCGACAGGGTCAGCCTCATGCTGGGAGAACGGATACGGCTCGGCGGCACAGCCTCGCTCGAGGCCGGCCACCTGCAGGTATCACGCGGCGACAGCCCCCTGCTCCGTCTTGAAAAAACAACCGTCACCTCTCTTGCCGGCACTGACGACTGGGGGCTTAAGGTCGACGAGGTCAACCTGGACAACCTGAACCTCCCGGCAAGCGAAGCGCAGCCCATGACTGTCACCGTGCCCGGTATCACCCTGACAAACGTGGCCAGCAGTGATTTCACCGGTGTGACGGCCGACCTGCTGCAGATCAGGCAGACCACGGTCAGGGACACAGCCGGGGAATCCCTGCAGGCGGAGGCCGGCCTGGTCAAGGCGGAAAAGATCGCCTGGTCCACGGAGAACGGACTTGTTGTCGACCAGATTATTCTGGACTCGATCAAGGGCAATTTTACCAGGCTGCCTTCTCAGGACAACGAGGACAAAGCGCCTGAGCCCGAGCCGGAGGAGGAAAAGACGGAAACAACCCCGCCGGCCGTGCGGATCAACAAAATTGCTGTCACAGGCAACAGCAGCTTCACCTTTGCCGACAAGGCGATCTCCGTGCCCTTCGAGACCACCTTCAAGCTGGAAAAGGGCGAGGTCACGGACATGGATTTCACCAGGCCGGAGGCCCCTTTCTCCTACACCCTCAAGGGCAAATTTGACGGTCATGCCCCGCTGGACATCTCCGGGACCAGCTCCCCCTTTGCTGAAAAATTTCTTGTTGACAGTACCATCCGCCTGCGCAACTACTCCCTGGAGAAGCTGTCCCCCTACATCATCGACGCCATCGGCACGAAATTCGTTAATGGACAGCTGAACGTGACCTCCAAGCTCAACATCACGGACGACATACTCGACCTGGACAATGACCTGGTCCTCCAGCAGATCAAATCGAAAACAGTCAGCGAGGAGCTTCTCGCCAAACTCAACAATGAACTGCCTGTTCCCCTGGACATGGCCCTTACCATGCTGCGGGACAAGAAGGGGGATATCAGGCTCAGCATCCCGGTCTCCGGCCCCCTGGCGCACATCAGTGTCGATCCCACCGATATCCTGGTTACGGCGCTGAGCAAGGCGATCGCGGTTTCGGTAACCCCGTACCTGGCCTATACCTTCCTGGGCCCGGCCGGGGCGCTGGTCTACGCCGGTGTGGTGGCTGGAGAGATGATCATCGACACCAGCCTGCCGCGTCTCGAGTTTGAAAGCCAGGCAACAGAGTTGACCGATGCCCACAGGGAAGTCCTGGACAGCATCGGTCAAGGCATGGAAAAAAATGCAGACACGGACTATACCATCTGCTCCAAGGTGCTGCTCTGGGAACTGGCCGGTGACATGGAACGAAACATGGAAAACCAGAAAAAAATCCTCCAGGACGAGGAAATGAGAAAAAAACTCCTGGAAATCGCCGAAACACGGGCCCGGAATGTCAAAAAATACCTGCTGAACAACTACCAGCTTGATGAGGACAAGCTGCTCGTCTGTTCCCCATCCATCAACTTCGAACCCAATGGCAAACCCTTTGTCGGTTTCCGAAAATAGGCTGCTGTTGTCTTGAGCTGTCCAGATCTTCTTTTCTCACTCGTCAAGCAAGTCTACACTGCTGGCGTAAAGTAAAAAACCGGTAAAAAACCGGGGACACAATACCGTTTTTCCAGAAAAAACGGTATTGTGTCCCCGGTTTTCAGGCAGAAAAATGATGTATTTATATACTATTTCCTTTATTCTATGGTGTATGAAATTTGACGAACTCGCGCTCAGCGCACAAGTAATGAAAGCGGTGAACGAGATGGGTTTCACCGACCTGACTCCCATCCAGAAGCAGACCTTTGCCCTGATCCGCGAGGGTCGCGATATCGTGGCCCTGGCTGAAACAGGCTCCGGCAAGACCAGCGCCTGCGGCATACCGCTTGCCGAGATGGTTGACCCCGGGATTGCCGGCATCCAGGCCCTTATCCTGGTCCCCACCCGGGAGCTGGCCCTGCAGTATGTTGACGAGCTTGAACTCATCGGCAAACATACCGGCATTGCTCCTTTTGCCATCTACGGCGGTTTTTCCATGGATATCCAGAAGGCCAAGCTGACGCACGGGGTCCATATCCTGGTGGCCACACCGGGACGCCTTATCGACCACCTGTACAACAGCACCCTCACCCTGGAGCAGGTCAGGACCGTGGTCCTGGACGAGGCCGATGAGATGCTCAAGATGGGCTTTGTCGATGATGTCAAGTTCATCCTCTCCTGTATCATGGGCGAGCACCAGACCCTGCTTTTTTCCGCCACCATGGCTGACGAGGTCAGGGACCTGGCCGACTCTTTCCTTACAGATCCTGTTCATATTGAGCTGAACAGGGAAGAGGTCTCGCCCCAGTCCATTACACACCGTTTCCGCTTTCTCTCCGACAAGGAGCGGCTGCCGATACTGAAACAGTACCTGAAAGAGGAAAAACCCGGCCAGGCGATCATCTTCTGCAACTCCAGGCGAAACGGTGATCTCCTTTTCCGCAAACTCAAAAGCGTGGTCGATTCCCTGGAGTATATTCACGGCGGCCTGGACCAGAACAGGAGAACCTCGATTTTTGACCACTTCAAGCAGGGAAAGATCAGGGTCATGATAGCCACGGATGTTGCCGGCCGCGGCCTTGATTTTTCCAGGGTGAGCCATATCTTCAACTACAATTTCCCAGGTTCTCCCGAAAACTACGTGCATCGCACCGGCCGCACCGGACGTATGGGCAGAGAGGGCGTGGCAATCTCGCTTGTTACCGGTAGGGACCTGTACGCGGTCAGGCGGCTGTTGAAAGAAAAAAACATCCAGGCTGCCTGGGACGGCACAGCACCCGACCTGAAAAGGAGAGCCCTCAAAAAGGGACACAGGGGCTCCGGCAGGCGGCCGGGAGGGAGACCTCCCGGCGGCGGCAGGAAATCACGTCCCTCGCGCAGGAAAACAAAACCCACCTCAAAGTCGTGAACATGAACCGGCCTGAATGGCAGTCTGTAATCATGATACCCTCCAGGACAACTCTCCATCTCATACTCCACCTGCTGGCAGTCTGCCTGGTTCTCACGAGCTGTTCCGGCAGGACCGGTCCGGAAACAGGAGGTGGAGGGAGGAAGGTTGTCAAGACCATGACCCTGCCCGATGGCAGCACCTATAGCGGGGAATTTGAAGGCCCCTTTTTCCAGGGACACGGTACCTATACCTGGCCTGACGGCACCAAGTATGTCGGGCAGTTTGAAAATTCATGGGAAAACGGCCAGGGTATCAAGACGTTCCCGGACGGAACCCGCTATGAAGGTGATTTCAAGGACGGCAATGAACATGGAAAGGGGACCATAACCTTTCCTGATGGCGGCACCTATGTCGGTGAATTCAAGGATGGCAGGGAAAACGGCCAGGGGACACTGACCCTGGCTGACGGCACCTACACGGGGCAGTTCCTGGACGGCCTGCCCCACGGGCTGGGCAATCTGGTCCTCGCTGACGGCACGAAATACGAAGGCGAATTCAAAGAGGGCAAGGAGGATGGACAGGGAACCAGGACCTATCCCGACGGCAGTGTCTATACTGGAGAATTCCGGAACGCGAGGGAACATGGGCAGGGCACACTTGTCATGCCGGATGGCACTGAATATAGCGGCGAATTCAGGAATGCGAAAAAAAACGGACAAGGCGCCCTGACACTGCCTGACGGAAGAACATACACGGGCATCTTCAAGGATGGTTATTTACGTGAAGGGACCCTTATCCTGCCCGACGGCAAGCAGTATATCGGCGGATTCAATGGCCAGAAACGACACGGCTACGGGGTCGAGGGGTATCCGGGTGGAGACGGCAGGGAGGGGTACTGGCTGTACGACATCTATGTGGGCAGAGAAAAACCGGCCGGCCTGAAAAACTGAAACAGAGAGGATACAATGCCACGCTCAGAACCATATCCCGGCCTTCATTTCAAAGAATGGCAGGTCTGGCCCGGATCATACAGAAATCCACCTGCGGACGGCACGTTCCCCTTTCCTCCCGACCCCGGCCTCCATATCACACCGACAACACCCATCGCCTCCATGGGATCCTGCTTTGCCCGGGAGATCAGAAAGGTCCTGCTTGACCAGGGATACGCCTATATTACGGAAGAGACTGAGAACCGGGCCTCGGTGCATGCCAGCGCTGCCTGGGAAAGAGTCTACACCACCTTCTGCATGCGCCAGATCTTCGAGTACACCTTTGAAGACTGGCAGCCGGACCTGCGCTGGTGGGTCTGCCCGCAGTCTGGCAAGATCCAGGATCCGTACCGGAGAATTATTGTCTACGATACCATTGACCAGGCGGAACACGACTTTGCCAACCACAGGCGCTACTCCAGGAAAGCCCTCGAGCAGGCTGAAGTGCTGATCCTCACCTTCGGCCTGGTCGAACTCTGGGAAGACAGGGTTGACGGGTCGGTCATCTGTCTGCCGTCGGGCCCGTATGTGAAGGAGGGCGGCGACATGAGCCGTTACCGCTTCAGGGTCAGCCGTTACCGGGAAAACATCCAGAACCTGAAAAAAATTCATACCCTGATGACAAAACACAATCCCGGCTGCAAACTCCTGCTGACGGTCTCGCCGGTGCACCTCTGGGCGACCTTTCGCACCGATCTTGACCTGATCAGCGCCAGCTGCAACTCAAAATCCACCCTGCGCGCCGTGGTCGACGAATTTGTGGTGCAACACGACAATGTCTTCTATTTTCCCGCCTTTGAGATGGCCACCATCTACCAGCCCATATTGGGGAAAACCTGGCTCAGTGACGGCAAGGAGAACTTTCACGTCAACAAAAAAACTGTCCGCTTTATCATGGACCATTTTTTTGCCATTTATGGACAGGAAGAAGGGGAATAAGGAAAAGGAAGAGAAAGAAGAAGAGGAAGAGAAAAATATATCTGTTATGGAAAACCACAAACTTGTTCTGCCCCAGCACCTGAACCACTACGGCTTTCTTTTCGGCGGCGATCTCCTGAAATGGGTCGATGAGTATGCCTACATCGCGGCGACTCTCGAGTATCCGGCCGGCAATTTTGTCACCATCGGCATGGACAGGGTGGAGTTCAGAAAAAGCGTGCGCCAGGGAACCATCCTCAAGTTTCTTGTTGAAAAAACAAAGGAAGGCAACACTTCAGTGCAGTATCTTGTCCATGTCTACCGGGGCAGAAGAAAAGAAAAAGACAGCCTGATCTTTTCCACCACGGTCACCTTTGTCCGGGTTGATGAAGAGGGAAGAAAGATTCCGCTGCGGGACTGACACCAGCACCAGACCAGACAGCGGCAGCAGACGAAAAAAATTCTACCTGCTCCCCATACCCGTCGCCGCTGGCATGAACATGCCCCATGGAAATCCGACGTAACTGTACCTCCACAGCTCACGGCCATGTGTATCGTCATCAGCTCGAAAATACAGGTTGCCGGAAAATTCGGTGAGATTACTCATGAAGCTGCGCCCAGGGGGCCGGTCCTGATATCCTTGACCAGGGATGTGCCGGCTTCGGTGCCGTCACTCTTCCACAGCTCCCGCCCGTTTGTCCCGTCATCAGCAGGGAAATACAAGTAGCATCAAGGCTGTGGACTCCGGCAGTCACATCAATACTTCAGGCCCACCCGGTCACGGACCAGATCAAGGGTCACGTGTGCCTTTTGCCGGGCCTTGTCAGCTCCCCTGGCGAGGATATCACGCAGGGAGCCGGGATCAGCCAGCAGTTCCTTCTTTTTCTGCCGGGCCTCACCATAGTAGTCGCGGATCAGTTCGAAAAGCTCCTGCTTGATATGGCCGTAAGCGGCCCCGCCGTTCAGATACAGGTCGCGTATATCGGCCAGCCGTTCCGGCGCCATGAAGAGCTTGAGCAGGGCAAACAGGTTACAGGTATCGGGGTCCTTGGGATCCTCGACCGGGGTGGAATCGGTTTTGATCGCCATGACCCGTTTTCTCAAGGGTTTATCATCTAAAAAAATCGGGATGGTATTGTCGTAGGACTTGGACATCTTCTGTCCGTCGATGCCGGGCACAATCGCCGTGGTCTGGCTGATGGCCGGCTCCGGCACCACGAACGTTTCGCCGAATGTGTTGTTGAACTTGATGGCGATATCACGGGCCACTTCCAGGTGCTGCTTCTGGTCCTTGCCCACCGGAACAACCTCGGACTGAAAGAGAAGAATGTCCGCCGCCATGAGGACCGGGTAGGAAAAAAGCCCGTGGCTGGCGGCAATGCCCATGGCGGTTTTATCTTTATATGAATGACACCGCTCAAGAAGCCCCATGGGTGTGAGTGTCGAAAGAATCCAGGTCAGCTCGCAGACCTCGGGCAGATCGGACTGGACCCAGAAGGTACAGCGGTCCGGGTCCAGGCCCAGGGCCAGGAAATCCGCCGCTGCCTCAAGGGTCCCCTGCCGCAGCCGTTCACGATCATGAACCGATGTAAGGGCATGCAGGTCCACGATAAAGACATAGAGATCAGAGTTCTCCATGTAGTCGATCATGGTCTTCATCATGCCGAAGTAGTTGCCTATATGGAGTTTACCCGAGGGCTGAATGCCGGAGAGGATTCGTTTCATTTTTCTTGTATCCTTAAAATGTTTTTTGGTTCCGGGTAATGATATAGCCCAAACAAACACAAAAAAAAAGGGGAGAACGGAATTGGTCCGTTCTCCCCTGGGTAAATGACAAATATAATTATTTTACTTCTTCAAAATCAGCGTCAACAACATCATCGTCGTCCTTGCCTCCGGAAGTGCCGGCGCCCGTATCAGCTCCGCCCCCGGCAGCGCTGTCAGGACCGGGGCCGCCGGCCTGCCGGCCCTGGCCCTGGTTGGCCTGGGCATACATCAGTTCGGCCAGCTTGTGGGACGCCTGGGTCAGGGCCTCGGTGGCCTTCTTGATTTCCTCGATATCATCACCCTCAAGGGCCTTCTTGAGGTTGGCGGTCTCGTTTTCCACATTGGACCTGGTGTCCGCATCGACCTTGTCGCCAAGTTCCTTGAGGCTCTTCTCGGTCATGTGGATCATGGAGTCGCCGTTGTTCTTGGCCTCGACCAGTTCCTTGCGTTTCCTGTCCTCTTCGGCATGGAGCTCGGCATCCTTCTGCATGCGCTCAATCTCCTCCTCGGACAGGCCGCTTGAAGCAGTGATTCGGATGGACTGTTCCTTGCCGGTGCCGAGGTCCTTGGCCGAAACGTGCAGGATACCGTTGGCGTCAAGGTCAAAGGAAACCTCGATCTGCGGTACGCCTCGGGGCGCCGGCGGGATATCCGTCAGCTCGAAACGACCGATGGTCTTGTTGTTCTGCGCCATCTCTCGCTCACCCTGCAGGACATGAATGGACACGGCAGGCTGATTGTCGGCCGCGGTGGAAAAGACCTGGCTTTTCTTGGTGGGCACGGTGGTGTTTTTTTCGATCAGCTTGGTGAACACGCCGCCCAGGGTCTCGATGCCGAGGGACAGCGGGGTAACGTCGAGCAGCAGGACATCCTTGACATCACCCTTGAGCACGCCGCCCTGGATTGCCGCGCCAATGGCGACAACCTCGTCCGGGTTGACTCCCTTGTGGGGATCCTTGCCGAAAATACTCTTTACCTTTTCCTGGACCTTGGGCATCCGTGTCATGCCGCCGACCAGGATCACCTCGTCGATGTCCGAGGCTGACAAGCCCGCATCCTTGAGCGCGGTCATGCACGGCCCCTCTGTCCGGTCGATCAGGTCCTCGACCAGGGTTTCGAGCTTGGAGCGGGTCAGCTTGATATTCAGATGCTTGGGACCGGAGGCATCCGCCGTGATAAAGGGCAGGTTGATATCGATCTCCATGGCAGTGGAAAGCTCCATCTTGGCCTTTTCCGCCTCTTCCTTGAGACGCTGCAGGGCCATCTTGTCCGTGCGGAGATCTATTCCCTGGTCACGCTTGAACTCGTCGGCAAGCCAGTTCACGATCCGCATGTCAAAGTCCTCACCGCCCAGGAAGGTATCCCCGTTGGTGGACTTGACTTCAAAAACACCGTCTCCGATCTCCAGAATTGAAACATCAAAGGTGCCGCCTCCAAGGTCAAAGACCGCAATCTTTTCCTCTCCCTTCTTGTCAAGACCGTAGGCCAGGGAAGCGGCCGTGGGCTCGTTGATGATGCGCTGGACGTTGAGTCCGGCAATCTTGCCGGCATCCTTGGTGGCCTGCCGCTGGGCATCGTTAAAGTAAGCGGGCACGGTAACCACGGCATCGGTTACGGTTTCACCAAGATATTCCTCAGCGGTCTGTTTCATCTTGCCGAGGATCATTGCTGAAATCTCGGCAGCAGAGTACTGCTTGCCGTCAACCTCGACGACGGCGTCACCGCCTGGCCCTTCAACTATATGAAACGGACTGACCTCAATCGACTTTTTCACCTCTGCGTCAGTGAACTTGCGGCCGATGAGGCGTTTAATCGCATACAAAGTTTTTGTCGGATTGGTTACTGCCTGACGCTTGGCAACCTGGCCGACCAGTCTCTCGCCGCTGTCGTTGAATGCGACGATTGACGGGGTGGTCCTGTTTCCTTCCGTATTTGCAATGACCTTGGGGTCGCCGCCTTCCATGACTGCGACACACGAGTTGGTTGTACCAAGATCAATTCCGATTATCTTTCCCATGATCTTTATCTCCTTCCTTATATAATTTAACAGGTAACAATTCGTATATATGAGCAGTTTATCTCAATGCACTTGTTATAATGTGCACGAATCGACTGATGTCAAGGCTTCTTCAATCCTTAAAAATTCTCCGGATTAAAAGGAGAAAACCTATTCCGCTCCCTTGGAAACCGAGACCTTGGCCGCTCTCAGGAGCCGGTCCTTGAAGCGGTATCCCTTGACAAACTCCTGCAGAACATGATTTGCAGGGACCTCGCTGCTCGCTTCCATTGTCAGCGCTTCATGTTCATTGGGGTCAAATTCTCGGCCAATGCTTTCAAGCGGGGACACCTCGAATCTTTCCAGGGTGGAAAGCAAACCCTTGCGGGTCAGGTCCACACCCTCCACCATGCCGCTGAGTTTTTTCTCCACATCAACACTGTCGGCCGTTCCCTGCTCAAGGGCCCTGTCCAGGTTGTCAAGGGTACTGAGCAGTTCCCGCAGAATATTTTCTCCTGCGTACTTCAGGGTTATATCCCGTTCCCTCTCCATCCGCTTTTTATAATTTTCAAACTCGGCAGCAAGGCGGAGCAGTTTCTCCTGGGTCTCATCAGCCTCCTGGCGGAGAGCCTCAAAATCCTCTGCTGACGGATCAACACCGTCCGGGGATCCGGATGCATCCTCATCAGGACCAGTGAATTCCTCTTCAGTCTCGTCCGGTTCCAGGTGCTGGTTATTCTTCTCTTCAGGCACTGGCATTCTCCTTCATAGCTATTCATTCAGGTGGCAATATTGGAAATCCTCTCAGAATATCACACAGTTGACACTGTTTTATATCTTTCAACTCAAGGCCAACATTAAGGACGGGGTTACGGGTTGTCAAGGGTGGCCGGAAGATGAATGAAATGAAGCGTGCCGGACCATGAAAGCAGGCCCGATGTCCGTATCTGTCAGAAAAACAGCGTGAAAAGCGGGAAAGGATAGCCAGGCGGCTGCGCAAAAAGGCCACGCAGAGGGAGTCGGCGCCCGCCGGTAGCGCAGCTGCAACGGAATTGTCCGTGGAAACCCGGAAGCGGCGCCGGAATCAGGCAGAGGCCAGGTACTGCTCTATGTTAGATGCAATGGTTTTGAATATTTTTATAAACTCCTGCTCGTCCCTTTCCAGAAGAGTCACCCGGAATCCCTGCAGATCGGTGGCAAATGATGACAGCGGGACCACGCACACGCCGGTTGATGCGAGCAGGTAATACACAAACCGTTTGTCCGGTGAAACGTCGGAGCCGGAGACCAGGTCTTCCACCGATGCGCGGACTTCATCATTCTCGATGGGAAGGGCCTGTTTATTGTTCAGCAGGCCGTCCAGGAAAACAGCGCTCATGTAAAACGCGCCGTTGGTCCGGTTGACCAGTACTCCTTTCACATCCTTCAGAATATCATAGGCAATGTTCGAATACCGTTCATAGCGCCTGATACGCTCCTCAAGATACACGGGGTATTCCGGGTGGGACAAGATCTGAGGCAGGACATACTGAGGCAGGGATGTCGAACATACCTCCACCATCTTGGCGTTCAGAATGGAGTTGATATACCGTTCAAACATGGGATCGCGGTGGCCATTGTAAATCTCCACCCAGCCGCACCTGCTCCCCGGCCAGGGCATCTCCTTGGAAATACCGCGCATGCAGATGGCCGGCACGTCTCCAATGACCGTACACAGGGGCACCGACTCGGTCCCGTTATAGGTCATATTCTGATACACCTCGTCGCATATAATAAAGAGGTCATTCTTCTCAGCTATTTCAACAATGGCCCGCAGGATTTCCTCAGGGTAAACAGCGCCGGTGGGATTATCGGGATTGATGATAAGGATACCGGCCACAGCGGGATTATACTTGACGTGATTTTCAATATCCTCGATATCCGGATACCAGTGATGGTTGGGATCAAGAATATAGGTCACCGGCATGGCGCCGGCATGGGCGGCCTCGGCCGAGGAGTGGGTCGTGTAGCTCGGGGTGGGCACGACAACCCGCGCGGTCCGCTTGAGGAAACCGAACACCTTGGAAATGGCATCGCCAAGGCCATTGAAGAAAATAATATCCCCGGGTTTGATCTGTGCCCCACCCATGCTGTTGGTCTGGTCGGCAATGAACTCCCGTGTAGCGAGGATCCCCTTGGTCGGGCAGTACCCGTACGTCGCATCTTTCCTTACAGCCTCTACGACGATCTCCTTCATCCACAGGGGTATTTCCTCGCCCTTGGCAACAGGATCACCAATATTTTCCCAGTTTACGTTGACACCGAGCTTCTGGAGTTTCTCCCCGACATTCACGATATTGCGAATCTCGTAGGTCAGCTCACCGGCACCGATATGGACGATATCAGTACGCATTCAAAATTCTCCGTTCATTAAATTTTCATCCGGATTCACTTTTTTTCGACAGGCACGCCCGGCGGATACATGCTCATTTCACATGGTACAAAAACAGGGCTTTACTACAGCCGAAAACATGCGTCAAGGGGAAATGACTCCAACTACCTGTCATCCTGCCCCTGATCCCTGACACCTGTTACCTGATATTATATCCTTTGATTTTATTGAGCAGGGTTTTTCGGGTTATCTGGAGCCTGCGGGCTGCCTCGCTCCGGTTCCCCCCTGTCTCCTCAAGAGTTTTTACGATCAGGGCGCGCTCGGCTTCTTTCAGGGTGGATGGTTTCTCCGTCTCGCCGGCGGAAACATTTTCGTCTCCCCAGCGCTGCACTGCCAGGGGCAGAACACTGACATCAAGATATTCACCACGCATGAGAATAACACCGCGTTCGATTGAGTTTTCAAGCTCCCGGACATTGCCGGGCCATGGGTACCGTGTCAGCAGGTCCATGCATTCGGGCGTGATCGCTGCAACCTCCCTCTTGTTCCTGGCAGCAAAACGCTTCAGAAAAAAATCAGCTAACAGCGGGATGTCACCCTGCCGTTCCCTGAGCGGCGGCATGTCAAGGGCAACGACATTCAACCTGTAGTAGAGATCCTCCCGGAAGTTACCGGCAGCAACCTCTTTTTCCAGGTCACGATTGGTCGCGGCAATGATCCTGACATCAACCCGGATGGTATCCTGCCCGCCCACTCTCTGCAGCTCATGTTCCTGCAGGATCCTGAGCAGTTTGGCCTGCATGGCCTGGGAAGTCTCGCCGATCTCATCAAGGAAGAGAGTGCCGCCAGCGGCTTGAACGAAACGCCCTTCACGTCTCCGGTCCGCTCCGGTGAAGGCCCCCTTTTCGTCGCCGAACAGTTCCGAATCAAGGAGGTTCTCCGCCAGGGCGGCGCAGTTGACATTGACCAGGGGGCCGCCTGACCGCGGACTTTTCCGGTGCAGCGCTGCAGCTACCAGCTCTTTGCCGGTTCCCGACTCCCCGGTTATCAGCACATTTGCCTCTGACGGCGCCACCTGGAGAATCATGTTCCAGAGTTCCTTCATGGGCCTGGAACTGCCGATGATATCACCATTTTCACCAGGCATTTCCACCCTGTGGAAAGGTTCTTCACTCCGCTGGTGTTTATGCCTGACTGCCGCATCCAGAGTCTGGCGAAGTCGATCAAAGTCAAGGGGCTTGGTCAGGTAGTCGCGGGCGCCCATTTTGATAGCTTCCACCGCAGAGTCCACAGAGGAAAAAGCCGTCATGATGATCACGGGGATCGCGGGATTGATACTTTTTATCTTCCGCAATGCTTCCATTCCGTCCATGGTCGTCATCCTGACATCCATTAAAACGGCATCAAAGGGTCCTTCCTCCACCGCGGCAACGGCGGTTGTTCCGTCATCCGCCTCTGCCGTCTGCCAGCCCCACTCCCCCAGAAGGCTGGTCAGCATATAGCGGTGAACCTGCTCATCATCAACGACCAGTACTTTTATATCTGTTTTTTTCTTCATCAGGAATGTAAATACACAATTGTCGGCAGGATGTGTACCAGAATTTACGGCCGGACGGTTGACAGGTGAAAATTTACTTTGCCGTTTCTGAACCGGATCCGTATGAAATGAACAATATCAAACAAAATTAAGGGATGCGGAAAACGCCAGTCATCTAAACAACTGCTTCCAGGGAGTGATGAGAGGCATTTCTCCGGACCGGAGAAGTTGCCGGTTGAAGATGCCGGCCCTGTTATTCCGCTCTGGCCATCTGGATCTCCGGCTCTCTGGGAGCAGAGCAGGCGGCAGGAGGGATCCCGCGCAACACTTTATTTTCAAGAAGTTTCCTGTCTGCCCGGCACAGTAAACTTTCCGTGGTGTCACCGATTCTGAATTCGGCAATCCCGCTGGTGAATGCAATGGTGCCCTCCAGTGCATCTCTCAGGCGTTTTTCCGTGAGCAGCGCCTGGTCAATTGCGCAGTTATCCAAGAGGAGGATAAATTCATCGCCGCCCCACCGGGCGGAAACATCAGAAGATCTCAAGACGTCACGGATGCATTGAGCCGTGAACTGCAGAATACGGTCGCCCTCCTGGTGCCCGAGGGTGTCGTTGACAGACTTGAACTGGTCAAGATCAATAATCATCAGGGAAAGCGCGTGGTGGTAGCGCCGGGCAAAGTTTAACTTCAACTCGAACATGGCGTCCCAGGTATGGCGGTTATACGCCCCTGTCAGCTTGTCCGTGGTGGCAAGCTGATGAAGACGCCGTACAAGCAGGTTGACGACAACGCCGGCAGTTACGCAACAGCCGACCAACAGGGACAGGATCAAAATCCAGCCGGACCACTGGTAATGCACGGCAATGAGCGCAAAGCATGTACCGATGATTGCAACAACCCCCAGGCTTGCCGCCAGGCTGAAAAAATGAAAGGCATGCAGGGAGGTCAGGATATAAATCATGCTGATTGCCGGGGACAGGTCGGATTTACCGGCTGCCAGCAGGCCGGCTGTTGTCAGGCCCACGGCAAGGATCATATGAAAGATTGCAACCGTCAATGGGAACCTGTTCCTGTTCAGGTAGAAAACTCCTCCTGTCAGCATGGCTACAGACGCTGTAACAAGACCCAGCTGAAGATCGAACTCGGGCCAGACCGGCAGAAAGAACAGACCGGCAAAGGAGGTGAACCCGATTATACCGTAGATAGCTGCCGAGGTAATGGCCATCTCATGCAGGGTCTCCTGCAAATGGATGCGACGTTCAGCCTGCAGGAGCAACAGAAGCAAATGGTGGGGTATCACGGATGAAGATGCGTTTTTCATCGGTTCAGAGCCTAAGACAGTGCGTCAGCCGCATTGTCAGTTGATTTTTCTTCCTTATATGGTTACCGGCAATAATCATTCGATGTTAATGCAATCAAAACTTTAGCATCTGCACGGGCAAATGTCAAAAACATTATAACCATGCTTCATACTGTCACCATAGAAAAATCATACCCGGCGGTGTGGGTCTTGGAAGACTCGACGACGGCATGGTTATACTGACAAAACATGTCGTCCCCGGCGAAAGAGTCCTTGTCAGGGAAACCAAAAAACGCCGGGGATACCTGGAAGCCCTGCCGGTCGAAATTCGGGCCGCCTCACCTGATCGTACTCACCCTCCATGCCCGTATTTCGGCAAATGCGGTGGATGCAGCTTCCAACACATATGCGATTCCGCCCAGCTGCAGATAAAAACCGACATGCTGAAAGAGTCTCTGACGCGTGCGCACATCGACATTGACCATGGTATACTGCAGGACATTATCCCCTCTCCCCGGACGTTTCATTACCGTTTTCGCATCCGCCTCCAGGTGGCTCCGGATGGCAGGACAGGTTTTTACCAGCCTGCAAGCAACACCCTGGTGGAAGTTGCCGGATGCCTGGTTGCGAATGAACACATCAACAGAGCTTTTCAGAAAATGACCGGTTCCGGACTGTTCAGGAAAATCGCGGCAGACCTGGGTGAAATTGAACTTCTCAAGGGAACTGCCCGGTTCGACGTTGTGGTGCTTGATCCGCCCCGGCAGGGGTTGGGCAAATCAACACAACTGCTTGCTGACCTGAAGCCGCAAAGTATAATCTACATATCCTGCGACCCGGCCACGCTTGCCCGGGACCTGAAGGCACTTGTCACCAGGGGATACAGGCTCTCCGCTCTTACACCTGTTGACATGTTTCCACAGACGCATCATATTGAATCGGTTGCACAC
>JAJRVA010000022.1 GCA_024277485.1 Deltaproteobacteria bacterium
ATCCCTCCAGGAAGAACTGGTGTCCATTGAAGATAATGTTGCCGGCCTGGTGAAAGAGATGGAAGCCTCCATCCGTGAAGCAGAACAGTTTATCGAGGCCCTGCGCCAGGAGAGGTAAACCTGAACCCGTGCCTTCTTTGTGATATATCCAGGGTAAAATATATTTTACCTGGTGATAATGGTCATGGCGTCACCGTAACTGTAGAACCTGTACCCGCGGCGGACGGCCTCCCTGTAACAGTTCAGGACCTGCTGTCTTCCTGCCAGGGCGGCAACCAGGAACAGCAGGGATGATCGCGGCAGGTGGAAGTTGGTGATCAGGTTGTCGACCACTCTGAAGCGGTAGCCGGGGTATATATACAGGTCGCATAATCCGTGGTATGGTTTGATCAGGCCATGCTCGTCAGTTGCAAATTCAAGGGTCCTTGCCGTAGTCGTGCCGACAGCCCATATTCTGCTGCCATATTGTTTGTACTCATTGATGGTCAGCGCTGTTTCGGGGGCGATCTGGATATACTCCGCATGGATTTCATGGCTCCGTATATCCTCTGTACGCACCGGCGCAAAGGTGCCGTAGCCGACATGGAGCGTAATCGTTGCAATCACCACCCCTTTGGCGCGGAGTTCTTCAAGCAGGGCGTCTGAAAAGTGCAGGCCGGCAGTGGGTGCGGCAACCGAACCGGTCCGTTCACCATACCTGGTCTGGTATCGCTCCAGGTCTTCAGCCGTTGTCCCCCGGGGTCGTTTGATATAAGGCGGGAGGGGCATCTGTCCGTAGAGGGCAAACAGATCATCAATTTCTTTTCCCTCGGGCAGCGTGTAGTGGAGTTTAAGGCGGACCTGGCCATTGTCAAAAAGCTCCTGCACAACAGCTTCAAGATATTCTCCCAGAATAAGGCGGCTTCCCGGCCTGGGGCGTTTTGAACTCCTGACAAGCGCCAGCGCCTCAACACTGTACCAGCCATCTTCACTCTTCCCGGCAAGCAGCGTCTCCGGGTAGTGAAGCAGGAGTATTTCAACCTTGCCTCCTGTTTCTTTATGTCCTTGGAATCGGGCCGGGAAGACCCTGGTGTTGTTGACAACCAGGACGTCACCGGGCCTGAAATATTCTATAATATTCGAAAAGCGCCGGTGTCGCGGTCCTGCCTTGTCAAGGTGCATGACCAGCAGGCGGGACTGGTCCCGGCCGGCCGCAGGGTGCTGGGCAATATTTTCCTCCGGCAGGTGGTAGTCATATGAGCTCAGCAGAAAATCGTTTTCCATGACAGTATCGTTTTTTTAACCTTTCTATTCACAGTGTTACATAATAATTTATCGTAAAGTCGACACGGATGCATGAACTTTACCATATCAGGCCAATATCGTGCATAAAGAAGGTCCGGCCCTTTTTTTTGTTCCTGTCTGCGGGTTCTGCAAAATGAGTCAAGCCTTGCAATCAGCTTTCACCTCATTTACATTGGCGGAAAACCGTGGAATGCCTTTCCGGCATGAAGGAGCAGTATGTTTCTTGTTATTTCAGCGACTGATTTTGAAATGGAGCCCTTTGAGGCAGCGTGCCGGGGCGAGGCAAAACCCTGCCGGCTTGTTGCCGGGATCGGGCCGGTGGAAACGGCGGTCAACCTGTATGGCTGGCTGGTGAAAAATACGGGCCGGATTACAGGGGTTGTCAACTTCGGGGTGGCTGGGGCCTACCTGCAGCCCTCCGGAGATCCTCAGCCGCAACTTCTTGATATCTGTCTCGCCAGGCGTGAGGTTCTTGGCGACCTGGGAGTCTGCCTTGGGGACCATGTGGAGCCTGTTGGTGGAAATGAAATCGGGACTGCTGACCGGTTTGACATGGATACACGTCTGCTGGGCCTGACCGGGAGGGCACTGGACAGCCAGGACCTGGAATATTTTACCGGTACCTTTGTAACGGTAAGCTGCGCCAGTGGGACGGCAAGGCGCGGGGCCATGCTTGCTAAACAGTACCAGGGGCTGTGTGAAAATATGGAGGGGGCCGCGGTGGCCCGGGTTTGCGCTGAGTTCAACCTGCCATGCCTGGAGATGAGGTGTATCAGCAACATGGTTGAGGATCGGGACATGCGCCGGTGGGTGCTGAAAAAGGCCTGCAGGCAGGCAGGGGAGGTCACCGCGCGGATAACGGAATATCTCCAGGAACAGTTGAATACATTTAAACCCGGGGGGGCCTGATGCAGCGTCTCACCATCGGCTATTCGCCCTGTCCCAATGATACGTATGTTTTTTATGCATTGGCGCATAACAGGGTACGGCCTGAAAACTTTTCCTTTGCTCCGCCAACCCTGGATGATGTGGAGAGCCTGAACCACCGGGCCATGAAAAAAAAACTGGATGTCACCAAGCTCTCGTTTCATGCCCTGGGGCATGTCCTGGACAGCTACGTCATGCTCTCTTCCGGTGCGGCTCTCGGGCGCGGTTGCGGTCCGCTTCTCGTGACAAAAAGAGGAAATATCCTGAATCCCTCCCGGGCCAGGATAGCCATCCCGGGAAAATTGACCACCGCAGCACTGCTCCTGAAGCTGTATTCACCGCACTGCGAAAATGTGCGGGTCATGCGTTTTGAAGAGATCATGCCGGCCATACGTTCAGGCGCAATAGACGGTGGAGTTATAATTCATGAAAGCCGTTTTACCTACCGGGATTTCGGGCTCGAATGCGTGCAGGACCTGGGAGAGTGGTGGGAAGGTGAAACCGGGCTGCCCATACCTCTGGGCTGCATTGCCGCCCGAAGATCCCTGCCGGCGGATGTGCTGTGCGACATTGACCGGACAGTCAGAAAAAGCATCGAATGGGCCAGTGCCCATCCCGGGCAAGGCATGAAGTATATCAGGAGTCATGCCCAGGAGATGAGTGATGATGTCCTGCATAGCCATATTGAACTGTACGTGAATACTTTTTCCCTGCATATCGGCGCGCAGGGAAAAAAAGCGGTTGATGAGCTGTTCCGGCGCGGCCGTGCGACCGGTATTTTTCCCCGCATCCGTGTGGATGACTGGAGCCTGGATAGATGACCGGTCCGGATACGGGAGGGGTTCCCTGCGCACCGGTCTGGGGCTGCATCCTTATCGGGGGGGCAAGCCGGAGGATGGGTCGCCCCAAGCACATGATTGAACAGGACGGCGTAACCTGGCTCGAGATGACTGTTGTAAAATTGGAGAAAAAGGTTGAGCAGGTTGTCATTTCCGGAGGGGGAGAAATCCCGGAGAACCTGGCGGGGTTACCTGTTATACCGGATATCCCGGGCCCTCACGGACCCCTTGTCGGTATTTTGTCCGTCATGCGCTGGAAAAAGGATGTCTCGTGGCTGGTTACGGCCTGCGATCAACCGGCAATACGGGAAGAGGTGTTTGACTGGCTGCTGAGCGTACGGAACGCGGATGTTGTAGCAATATTGCCAGATTTGTTGGGTAATGGCTACATTGAGCCGCTTCTTGCTTACTACGATTGCCGATGCAGATTTTTTTTTGAAGAGATCGTTGCAAGCGGTTCCAGCAGAATCGCTGACCTGGCAGGCAGGCCCGGTGTGATAACGCCAGACCCGCCCGCCCATCTTCACGAATGCTGGCGGAATGTGAATACTCCGCAGGAATTAGGTTAGCTTGCATTCTTATCAGTTATGGATATAGTTTTATCATGAAAAATAAAGTTCCGTGTCGTTTCTGTTGACACGCCGGCTGGTGACTGTAATCCTGCTTTCAGGTGGAAATTATTTGCAGGTAAGGATTGTTGTCAATGTTTCAAGAAAGATAATAATGTACAGAGGTTTTCAGCAAAATGAGAAAATACAGCAATAGGAGCGCGCATGTCGCTACCCTTTTCCTGGCAGGTCTTGTGGTTCTGTTTTTGTCGGTCAGTATGGTTGAGGCCAAAGGGAAAATGCCGGAATTTTCACTGAATTCGGCAGTTGACGGGAAAAAGGTGAGCAGTACGGATTTCAAGGGCAAGACCCTGCTCATCACCTTTTTTGCAACATGGTGTCCGCCCTGCAGGAAAGAAATACCGTCCCTTATCAAACTGCAGAAAAAGTATGCTGCAAAAGGTTTCTCGGTTATCGGCCTGTCAGTGGATGAAAAGGGGCCGAAAGTGGTGGTCAGGCTGATTGAAAAGACAAAAATCAACTATCCTGTTCTGATGTCGGATGGCAGGACTGCCAAGGGTTTTGGCGGCATTGCCGGCATACCCACTTCATTTCTGGTGAACAGGCAGGGCGAAATTGTCAAGCGCTACCCCGGGTATGTGCCGTTCTCACGGCTGGAAAAGGATATAAAGGCCGAATTGTAGGGAGTTTTCAGGAGTTCAATCGGGTAAAAATATAGTTCAGAGTTTTTCTTGACAACCTGTAGCTAACATTTTATATTTCCATACTAATTCGTCAAGAAGGTGAATAGTGGTTCATAATTTCATCTACCAAAGGAGAAAAAAATGAAAAAACTGGTAACTGCTGTAATGATCGTGGCTTTCACCCTGAGTTCCGCCGGCCTGGTACTGGCAAAAACTGTCAAGTGTACTGTCGACAGCGTTGATGGTGACAAGATCACCATGACCTGCAAGAATGCGAAATTCAAGGCCGGTGACAAGGTAAAAGTTAAATCTGGAAAGAAAGCTGTCGAAGGCTGTTAGCGAAGCACTTCGTTTCTTTCGTTTTCAAGAGTCGATTGATGATACATCAATCGACTCTTTTTTGTTTTGAGGTGAACAGGCAATGGAACTTGTCAAGGCCGTCATTCTTGGACTGGTACAGGGGCTGACGGAATTCCTTCCCATATCGAGTTCAGGGCACCTGGTGATAGGTTCCGAAATCCTGAACTACCACGACCCCGGGATTGCCTTTGAAGTGTTTCTTCACTGCGGGACGCTGGTCGCAGTCATCATAGCTTTCAGGAAGGATCTTATTATCATGATCAGGTCCCTCTTTACTTCAGCTGCCGCACGTCGGGAAGATCCCCGGCTGAACCGGTTTTTTCACTGGAATATGTATGTCATTGTCGCAACTCTGCCGGCGGTTGTTTTCGGGCTTATGCTCAAGGATTCCATTGACCGGATTTTTGCCAATCTGCTCATTACCTTCGGCATGCTTGCCATAACCGGAATGATCATGGTGCTGACCAGGTATATTCACGACAGGGGGGTTGAGATCAACTGTCCCAGGTCTCTGCTTATCGGCATGGCGCAGGCCCTGGCGATCATGCCGGGCCTGTCGCGGAGTGGCAGTACCATTTTCACCGGCATGCTGCTGGGCGTCAACAGGGAGACGGCGGCCCGGTTTTCCTTTATCATGTCCATCCCCGCCATTCTTGGCGCGGTGGTGTTGAAACTGAACGATCTGGTTGCCGAGCCTCCCCCTGTGGAGCAGTTGGCTGCCATCGGTTTGGGAAGCCTGGCATCGGCCATTTCCGGTTATTATGCCATTGTCCTGTTGATGAGCATTGTCAGGCGGGGTAAGCTGCAGTGGTTCGGGTATTACTGCTTGGGTGTTTCAGCAATCGGTTTCGGCTGGGATTTCATGAAGTAAAAAAATTAAGTTTGAAGAGAGAATTATGGATCCGCAGACCTTGCCGGCAGAGGAGCTGGCTCTTTATACAGAGATCAGGCAGCAGTACAAAGTCGGCTTTGAACCTTGGCAGCTTGGCGGGATACGCCTGAACATGCTCACTGTTAACGATCTTGAACAGCTGTTAGACAACAATGATCCCCTGGAAAATGTGTCCGAGTTTCCTTTCTGGGTCAAGCTGTGGGAGGCTGCCATTGTGCTGGCCCAGTACCTGGCCGGCCAGCAGTTCAGGGAAGGCACGACCCTGCTGGAGCTTGGAGCGGGACTGGGCGCGCCAGGTCTTGCCGCCGCCGCTGCCGGGTGTTCGGTAACCATGACGGATTACGAGGATCGTATTCTCAATTTTGAACGGGTCAGCGCCTCGGCCAGCGGACTTGCCGATGTCAGTTTTGTCAACCTGGACTGGAAAAATCCGCCGGAAATGGAGCGGTACGATATTATTGCCGGCGCGGAAATTCTCTTCAGGGAGGAATTTTTTGAACCTCTGCTCAACGTCATGCGTAAAGCACTGAAACCTGATGGGGTTATCTATCTCGCTCATGATATCAGGCGCAACAGCCTGAAACCGTTTCTGCAGATGGCTGAGGCGGAGTACAGTATTGCCGCCTCAAAACGGACATTGAAAAGCCTGGAAGAGGAAAAGGTGATTCTTTTGAACAGGCTGACACCGAAAAAATAACCGATCCGGGTATGTATCCTGTTTTCCTCGATATAGATGCGAAGTTGTGTGTCGTGATCGGCGGTGGCAGTGTTGCGGAACGCAAGGTAAGGGGCCTTCTGGACGCCGGGGCCCAGGTCAGGGTGATCAGTCCCGAGGTGTCGGAGGGCCTTGCCGACCTGGCCGCAAATGACAGGATCGAATGGCGTAGAAAAGAGTATGCTTCGGCCGACCTGCACGGGGCCTTTCTTGTTTTCGCCGCCACGGACAACAGGGGGATACAGCAACAGGTCCGTCTGCGGGCGGCGGAAAACGGCCAGCTGGTCAATGTGGCTGACGACCCCGGGAACTGCAACTTTCATGTGCCTGCCTCAATCAGACGGGGAGACCTGACCCTGGCAGTTTCAACCAGCGGAAAAAGTCCGGCTGTTGCTGCCATGATCAGGCAGAAGCTGGAAAAGGAGTTTGGGCCGGAGTACGGGACCCTGCTTCAACTGATGTCTCTTGTCAGGCAGCATGCAAATTCCGGGCCTGAGGCCCTTTCACAGGCCGACAGGAAAAAAATCTATAAAAAAATACTCCACAGCGATATACTTGGTTGGATTAAAAGCGGCCAGGTTGACAAGCTGGTTGGACATTTACGGGAAATTCTGGGAGCGGATGCCGAGATGATTATGAGTAAATTGAAAACGGATTGTTCATGAGTTACCTGCTGTTTCAAATCACTCTTGTGGCCTATTTTCTGGCAATGTCAGCGTATATTGTCTTTTTTGTGTCTCAAAAGGGGCACGTTCGACAGATCGCCCGCAAGATTTTTCTTGCGGCCGGCCTCCTGCATACCATCAATATTATGGCCAGGTACTTTGAAGCAGGCCATACACCCATTACCTCCCAGCACGAAACAGTTTCATTCTTTGCCTGGTCCATTGCCTGGTGCTACCTTTCGTTTCGCTGGCGCTACACTGTCAAGAACTTCGGAACCTTTGTCAGTGTGCTGACCGTTGCCCTCATGTTTGTTGCCGCCCTGTCATCGCGCGAGATCCTGCCGCTGCTGCCGGCCCTGCAGAGCTGGTGGCTGCCGTTCCACGCTTCTGTCGCCATTGTTGCCGACGGATTTCTGGCCCTTGCCTGTATCGGCGGGATCATGTATCTGCTGCAGGAGCGGGAGATCAAGCGCAAGCGCTTCGGTCTTTTTTATTCCCGTCTGCCGTCCCTTGACGCGCTGGACAAGTTGAACCATCATTGCCTGTCCATAGGTTTTCCCCTGATGACCCTGGGCATTATTTCCGGCTCAGTGTGGGCAAAACAGGCCTGGGGGGCCTACTGGCACTGGGACCCCAAGGAAACCTGGTCGCTCATAACCTGGTTTCTGTATGCGGCGCTGGTGCATCAGCGTTTTACTGTCGGCTGGAGAGGGAGGCCCGCAGCAATCATGACCATTATCGCGTTTTTAGCGGTACTCTTTACCCTGTGGGGGGTAACGTATCTCCTTGGTGGAATTCATACCTATGCCTCGTGATTCTATCGTCCTTTTAGGCGTCAATCATAAGACCACTCCGCTTGAAATACGGGAGAAGCTGGCCCTGTCCGACGGGTATGAAGAGCCCCTGCGGGCCCTTGCGTCCATTGAAGGGATTAACGAACACTACCTGCTTTCAACCTGCAACAGGGTGGAGGTAGTATATACCACCGAGAATCCTGCCGGGATGAAGCAGGAGGTTTTGAAATTCCTGTTTGGCGATAATGTTCCCCGCAAGGATCTGGACAGGTACGTCTACTATTATGAAGATGTGGAGGCTGTCCAGCATCTTTTCATGGTCGCGTCAAGCCTGGACTCCATGATTGTCGGGGAGGCCCAGATCCTGGGTCAGCTGAAGGAGGCCTACCGGTACGCCTCTCGGGAGAAGACCAGCGGTTCCATCCTGAACAAACTCCTGCACAAGTCATTTTTCGTTGCCAAGAGGGTCAGAACGGAAACAAAGATTGGGGCCAGCGCCGTCTCCATAAGCTACGCCGCGGTTGAGCTTGCCCGGAAGATCTTCGGCCAGTTGGACAACAAGTCAGTCATGCTCATCGGGGCGGGGGAAATGGCTGAACTGGCAGCGGAACATCTTGTCGGCCAGGGAGTGGCAAATGTCGTGGTTGCCAACCGTACCCTGGAGAGGGCGGTCAAGCTTGCCCGCCGTTTTAACGGCCGGGCAGTCTCGCTTGATGAGGTTTTAGAACAACTCGAACATGTCGATATCGTCATCAGTTCAACCGGGGCCACCGGCACGATTCTGAGCAGGGATGATGTGAAGCCGGTCATGCGCGAGAGGCGCAACAGGCCTATTTTCTTCATCGACATTGCCGTTCCCAGGGACCTTGACCAGGACATCAATGACCTGGACAATGTGTATCTCTACGATATAGATGATTTGAAGAATGTCGTGGAGATGAACCGGGCGGAGCGTGACCGGGAGGCGGTAAAGGCAGAAAGAATAGTGGCCGAGGAGACCATGAAATTCAGCTCCTGGTTTGACACCATGGAGGTGAACCCGACCATTATCGAGCTGCGGAAGATGGCTGACGAGATATGCCGGCTTGAGCTGGAAAAGACCCTGGGCAGGATGAAGGATATCCGCCCCGTGGAACAGAAGTCCATAGAAAAGATGGCATCGGCAATCGTATCGAAGATGCTGCACAATCCCATGCAGTTCCTGAAAGCGGACAACAGCAGCTGCGTTGACCGCCGGGAGAGGATCACCACTGTCCGTGATATCTTTCGGCTCGATGACAGGGACGGCTCCTCCTGAGAATGAAACCGGCTGACAGGAAATCCATCCTGGAAGAAGAGGTGATAATCCTGCGCAACTCCGGAGAGATCCCGGAAATCACCCTGTACAGTTACATCTATTTTCTGGAGCAGGATGAGGAAGGTCCGCAGATAAAACTGCGCGAGGAAGAACTCCACCTCCTGTACCGTGCGGCCCTTGCTCGTGCCCGTGAGATAGTCCTCCGGGACCTGGATCCGGATAACCGTGCTTTAAGCCTGTACCGTGGGCCGGCCCGTTCGATAGTCAACTGGCACCGGCTGCAGAATTTCTGCCGGAGGATCGGCTGGGAGTGCCGGGAGTTCAGGGAAACAGTGTCCTGCGCCCTGGTTTCGTTCCTGGAACAGGAATGCAGGGACAGCTATCTCCTCTTATCACGCGAATCCTCGGTCAACTGCACAGCTGAAGAGATCAGGGCATTCTGCCGCGAACTCTGTATTGATCCGGATTTGCTTCCTGACGGCTGGCCATGCCTGTGCAGGGACTGACACTGTCCTGAATCCGTGCCGGCTTTGTGTTTTGTTTTTTCGTGCATCGGTTTTCTCCTTTACATCCAGGAAAAATTCTTGTTACCATGGTAAATGAACGCAAAATGTGCGCATGGTTTTCTCCACTTCTGCAAACCCGTTCCTGCACCGGTAAATTTAAAGTGAATCAAACGTGAGTAAAGAAGAAGCCAGACATTTTCACAGGCAGGGACTCAAGCTGCTCCACACGGAGCGCTACACGGAGGCTGTTGAGTTTTTCACCAGGGCCATTGAACTCGATCCCGAATATTCCGACGCATACCAGAACCGCGGTGAACTCTATAAGTTGATGGGTCGTCTTATTGAAGGCAACACTGATATTGAGACCGCAAAGGCCCTGCGCTCCGGCAGGCTGTCCTGCAGGCCGGTTCGAAAAGATATCCCCAAACTGAATATGGATGATATCGAGAGTATTTACGACTCGATACCTGGCGGCGACAATGAAGGTTCCCTGGAGTTTGACGATAATATCTACGATTACGTTTTTTCCGATGATTCCCTGGAAACCGAAGAGGTATGGGACGGCCTGATTCACGATGATACTGAGACCCGTGGTTTTCCGGCTATTCTTGAATTTCTTGGCGGAGCACGGGAAGAGGTTTCCGGTGCGCTGCTCTTTCAGCCGACCAGTGAAGACCTGACTATTACCCGGGAAGACGGAAGCATTGATCGTATAGTCTATCTGGCGCAGCTCACCCGGATACGGTTTGCCGGCATGCCGCCTGAGTACCATAAAGAGATGGACTCCTCGTGTCATATTGAGATTATTGAAACCAGTGACGGTAATATTTATCACGAGGCAATACATCCTGAGCAGGATATGAACAATATACTGCTGGGTTTTTCCACAAAAGAACAGAGCCGTTTCAAGTTTTCACTTCTCCCGCTTGTCAATATCAGGAAACGCCGCCAGGAACGTTACCTTGGGGACATTCTTCTTGAAAAAAGATTTATTGCCGGTGAAGTGTTGAAGAACGCTCTTGAAGAGCACCAGCAGATGAAAAAAATGAAGTTCGGCAAAATCATTGCCAAGAAGGCCCAGATCCTCTACTCGGCGGTTGAGGTCGAACTCAAAAAGGCGTACGATGCCAACATGCAGGGCCTCAAGATTGGGGAAATCCTCCTGGCAGCCGGCCTGGTGAATGAAGACCAGGTCCTGGAGGCGCTGCAGTATCAGGAAAGGCTGCAAAACAGGAAAATCGGACAGTTTCTGATCGAAAAGGGAATCATCCAGGAGAGGGAAGTGTATCTTGCCCTTGCTGAAAAGTTCAGGATACCATTTGTTGATTTGCGAAAGGTGAAAGTCAATAAAACTGTTTTATCGCTTCTTCCCCGCGAGGTGGTACTGAAACTGAAAGTGATGCCTATTAGTGTCAAGGGGTCATCACTTATAGTGGCCACCATGAGGCCTGATCCTTTGCCTCTCCGTGACATGGTCCTGAAAAACTGCCGGTTTTCCGACGTCCGGTTTGTCCTTGTCCAGCCGTCTCACCTCAAAAACATCATCAATATGCTCTACGTCGTCAAAGGTATTGGAAAATAATCCCCCAGCCTCATGCGGGTTCATCATTGTTGACTTCCGGATGTCGCTCCTTCATGCATTTCGGGCAGACGCCATGGCTGAATGTTGCCGAAGAATGTTCACTGATGAATTTTTCAAGTTTGTTCCAGTATCCCTGGTCGTCCCGGATTTCCTTGCAGTACATGCAGATGGGAATTATTCCGCTCAGTGTTTTGATCCTGCTGTTTGCTTCTTTCAGCTCGCTGATAAGTTTTTCCCGCTTTTCAATACCCTCCTGAAGGGACTCATTGGCCTGGACCAGTAATGTTCTTTTTCTTTCAAGCATGGTCCCGCCGACAAGAATAAGTGCAATCCCTACGACCGCGGTAATACCGTACCCTGCAATCAGGATGATGTTTTTTCCTCTCGACAGGTATGGAATCGTTACGCTTATTCCTCCCCGGACATCCCCTGTTCTGTATCCCTGTTTTGCGTGGCATTGCAGGCAGCTGTTTTCCACGATCAGGGGTGCCATATAACGAAAAAAAGATTTTGCGCCATCGGAGAAGAACCCCCCGTGTTCCCTTGCGCCCTGTTCAAAGGACCGGAGCCATTTACTTTCCCATCCTTCCGGCTTGTTTCCCGGTCTGATGGGATCAAGACTCGTGATGTGAAACGTGATGCCGTTTTCAAGCGAAGCAATTTCCGCAATCTGTCTGGTCATGTAAGCAGGATTGATTTTTGTGAGTTCAAGCCCCTGGTCAGTTACAATGTCCCGCAAGGGATCCTCAAGATAGGGATTAGGCTGCAGACTTTCAGTAACAGGGACATATACACCGCCATGGCCTGCGTTCCACGATCTGGCGATGACAATCTGCTGGAAAAAAGCACGGGCTGTTTCAAACGCAAGCTGCTTTCTTTCTTTTTTTCATCAGCCAGGTTCCACCAGAAGGCGATACCGACAATGAAAAGCCAGAACAACATAACCGCAGTTATTCCTTTTGTCATTTTCACCCCGTGCTCCACCTTTACCTGCCCTTGAAAACAGGTTTCGTCTTGTGGAGAAATGCCCGCGTCCCTTCCCTGAAGTCCTCTGTCGCCGCAATCTGACCGATATAATCCACCCCTAATTTCGCGGATTCCTCCAGGGTCATGTTCAGCCCCCGATGCAGAGCCTCCCAGGTAAAATTGACCGCAACCGGCGCATTGCACACGATTTCATTCATAAGTTTTTCCCCCTCGGACACCAGGGTGTCCTTTTCGACAACCCGGTTCACCAGCCCCATGGCCAACCCCTGCCGGGCAGATATCATGTCTCCGGTGAGGAGCAGCTCCGCGGCCCGGCATTTGCCGATGAGCCGGGGAAGCCGTGTCGTCCCGCCCCATCCGGCAACGACGCCGATACGAACTTCAGGGTGGCCAAGTTTTGCGGAAGGTACGGCTATTCGCAGCATACATGCCTCGGCAAGTTCGAGACCGCCGCCAAGGGCAAAACCGTTGATCAGGGCGATGGAGACTTTGCCCAGGTTTTCAAGAAGGCTGTTGACGGAAACAGCTAATTCGGCCAATTCTCTCACCTCCAGGGGGGTGGCGGAATGAAAAAAATCAATAGCAGCACCGGCGGAAAAAGCCTTGTCCCCGGCACCGGTAATGAAGATTCCTTTGATCGCATCGTCTTTTTTTATGCGTTCCAGTTCTTTCCGCAAGGAAAAAAGCAGCTCACCATTCAAGGCATTACGCACCCTGGGCCGGTTTAAAGTCAGGTGAGCGATATGCTCTTTTCTGTGGACAATGAGGACGGGGTCGGTGCTTTGGTGCATAATCCGGTAATCCTTTATTCTGTCGTATTAAGCAGCATCTTTTTCATAACATGGAATACACAGCTGTTCATCTTTGACCTTCCGGAGACGGGATTCCATGACAGCCTCGCCGCAGCGGGCGCACGGGATGGATTTACGGATCCTTGCCGGCTCAGGTTCCGGTACAGCGACCTGTGTTACCGAGAGGATGTCATGGGCAGGCGCGGCCAGGATCCAGTCGGCCAGGGCCTCCCTGTCCCGGCGCATATTTTCCGGAATCCCTTTGCCGTGAAAGATGACCCGGACCCCGGACCGGGTGGTGCGTGAGTAGATGGTGTAGACCTGCTTGCCGTAGTCGCGGAACAGCAGGTTGCCCTTGCCGAAAGTACAGCCGGTGATGCACTGCAGCGCGTCAACCCCGCAGGCATCGTTTTCAACGATGGCCACCAGTTCTTCATCTTCGGCACGCATGGACCTGAGCATGTCCATGGCCGCGTCGGCCATCCTGTACCCGATGGCAAGCCCCGGGCATTCATGCCCGTGGAACCGGACAATTTCTTTGTATGTCATTGGCTGACTCCGCACTTTTTTTTATGTTTTTTTTATTGTAACGTACTGGTGCCGTCTTTGAAAATAGTTCTTATGTTTTTTTTAATATTTGCCGGTAAACAGAGGCCAGGTGCCTCAATGTCCACGATAAAAACAGATCAGAGAAGACAGAAGGGGGATGGTATGAAGAGTTTTATTCGTCTTTTTGGGATTATTTTTTGTGTAACTGTGTCAGCGGTATCGGTTCATGCCGCTTTTGAAAAGGATACCATTACAACCTCCGGGGGAGACCTGGTCATCACCTTTGTCGGCCATGGTTCCCTGATGATGGAGTTTGGCAACAGGGTGATTCATATCGATCCGGCATCCGCGGCTGCAGATTACAGTGAGATGCCCAAGGCGGATATTATCCTCCTGACTCATCACCACGGAGACCATCTGGACAAGGCGGCCCTG
>JAJRVA010000023.1 GCA_024277485.1 Deltaproteobacteria bacterium
CGGTCAAGCAGGTGCCGGCGGTCCCGGCGGCAGCGGGAATGACACCATCCTGGGCGGACCTGGCAATGATATTCTTTTTGGTGACGGGTTTGACGGTACAAGTGGTGCATACGGTGGTGGAGACGGCGGCCTTGGCGGCAGCGGAGGAGGAGGAGGAGGGTATTATTATAACGGTGGAGTCGGCGGAATAGGTGGCGGTGGTGGTGGCGGCGGTGATTATGCAGCCGGCGGCAATGGCGGGCACGGCGGTGGCGGCGGCGGCGGCGGTGGATATAATATCGGCGGAACCGGCGGCGGGTTCAATGCAACAGATGGTATTACATCGTCTCACGATGAAGGCGGTGGTGGCGGCGGCGGCGGATATGCTGGTGGTGCCGGTGGTGCGGGAGGAAGATATGATAATCTCAGTCCCGGAAATGGTGGCAACGGCGGGTATGGTGCGCATACAACCGGCGGAGGCCGGGGCGGCGCAGGTGGTGCTGACTATACCGGCGGCGATAGTGCAGTCGGCGGCGGTGGCGGCGGCGGCGGAGGTTTCGGCGGCGCAGCCGGCGGTAGTGGTGGGGATGATACTGCCGCTGCTGCTGCCGGTGCTTCAGGGAACACCTCCCAGGTAACATTGGCTGATAATGCGGCCCGGGATATTTATATTAGTATCAAGGGCAAAACCCTCACCGCACTTGCCGGCGGTTCAGGAGCTGATACCCTTGACGGCGGCCCGGGCTCAGATGATCTGCATGGTATGGGCGGCAGAAATGTTTTTATTTTTGAGTCTGATGATGCAATCACGGGAAGTGATGTCGATACAATTTTTGGCTGGAAGAAAGGGTCAGTAAACAGGATCGACCTCAAAACAGGCGGCAAAGTGTTAAGCAGGGACAAGGTTTTCACCATTGTCGCTGCTCAGACCAGGAGCGGCACGGATCGCACGATTGTCCATGCAGACGGAGGCAACAAGGTTACTATTGTGGTCAAGGACATTGGCCGTGATCTTGTAATCGATGATTTTTTCGGTGTTTTTCCGTGGAATATATTTATTCCCGGAATGGTGCCGCCAAATAAAACATCCGGGGGAAGTCCGTGATGCCGATCCTGTTGCGCAAAGTTGGAGCTGTCGATCCGGTTTAACCTCAAAAAAATGCCCATATCTGAGGAGAGGATGAGGTACTTCAAATACCTTCCTGTTCATCACCATTCCGTTCGAAACAGCCATGCTGCAGGAAATGCAGTATCTGCTCAATCACCTCGTCAGCCTGCATGATGAAAGGGTGTGAGCGGTGCACGACCAGGAAATCCTGCATGCCGTCAAGCTTCGTGTCCTGCACGGCCACCTTGCCGTCATCGGGTCCGTCAAAAGCTGTTGAAAGGATAAGGTTGACTGTCCGGTCTCCGGCAATAATACCCACCTCGAAATCAGCCGGTCCCAGCCTGCAAGGTATTCCCCCGGGCCCGGTGCCCAGCTGGTATCCTGCCGGTCCGTTTATGAGTCCGTATCCGGGATAACCGGAAAACGTGTCGACCACCCGGCTGCCCCGGTTGGGTGGGGCAAGCATGACAACCCGTCCCAGTTCCGGAATTTTCTGGGTAGCAAGGTAGAACCGGACCAGAATTCCACCCAGGGAGTGGGCAACAAAATGAATGCGCTCCGCGCCCTTTTTTCTACAGGCCACCAGTCCTTTATTTACTGCAATACTGGAAAGTTCCTCTATTTTCCAGTGCCGCGAAGGGTAATCAATATTGATGACTTCATATCCGGCTCCTGACAGCCTTTTCGCGATCTTCTTCATCGAGGCAGAGGTTCGGGCAAGGCCATGTAACAAAACCACACATTCGCGGGAAGAGGCCGGGGTGCTTCCGGCAGGGTGGGGACAGGAAAGTTCAAGCAGCATAGCAGAAAAAAAAGACCGGCTTTCAGATACAAGGTGTATTTTTTTATTAAAACATGCTTATTGAGGACGCAACCTGTATAAAGCAAGAGTACAGAGCTTTATCCGGTCAAACAGGGAGTCCAGCAGGATATATTCCCTGCTGCTGTGGTCATGAAACCCGATGGGCCCCATGCCGTCAACGACACTCACCCCGGCTGCGCCGAAAAAGTTTGCATCGGATGTCCCTTGACGTGATTCGGCGCCAAAGGGAACATGCAGCTGTTTTGCCGTCAACCCGAGAGTTTCCAGGAGTCTGTCTTGTCCATCACTTTTTTGTGAGCCGTCCCAAAGCGGCCGTTCTGAGGTAACAATGAGTGTCGATTGACAGCCGTCTACTGTGTTCTCATTGACCATGCGATGGATCGTCTCCTTTATTTCAGTCTCGTGCTCTGGACGGGAATACCGGATATCAACAGACAAGTCTGCATGCCGGGCAACAGTGTTACCGGCAATGCCACCCCGAACCTTGCCGGCGTTTACGTCAGTACCTTCCCACCTCGAATTCAGCTTTTCAATGGCAATGATTGTATGGGCAATCTCTTCGACTGCACTTGCTTTCCTGCCGTCCAGGTTGCCGGCGTGTCCTTCAGCACCTTCAACCTGGATATCAAAACTCAGTTTTCCCCGGCGTCCGACAACAACTTCTCCATGCTTTCCGGCGGATTCGGCAACCAGGGTACATGTCGTGTTTTGAGTCAGCTTTTCAAAAACCGGACGTGACGTCGGAGACCCCCGCTCCTCATCTGCATTCAGAAAAACAGTTAATGGAATCTGCTCAAGTTTACCTGTATGGTGAAGACACTTGATTGCATAGAGAAAAACCACCAGCCCGCCCAGCATGTCTCCGGTACCGGGACCGATACACCTGTTGCCCTGGATATGGAACTCCGGCAGGTGGCGATAATCGGTGAACGTCGTATCCATGTGGCCTGCAAGAACAATGGATTTTTCACAGGTGTGATTTGTAAAGAGAAGATGATCGCCAAAAGGATGTCCGCTGATTTTTTTTAGAGAAAAACCGATCGATGTGAATTCTTTTGCAAAAATATCGCCGACCAGGTTTACCGCCGCAGCATTTTCAGAGCCGCCCCGCAAATCAACCAGTGATCTGAGGCAGGAGATAATACTTTTGCGGTGAGAATCAACAAAGGCAGAAAAAGTGTTAATCATCGTTCATTGTCGTATTTTAACACATGGCCGCCCCAGGTGCGGAACAGTACCTGTCCATCCACGTTAGTGTTTAAAATATAGTTTGGACTGACCGGGGTCTTGCCGCGGCCGGACGGAGCCGTGATGATATAGGTGGGCACGGCCATGCCGCTGGTGTAGCCCCTTAAGTATTCCATGATGTTGAGACCGTCCTCGATATGGGCCCGGAAATGGCGGATGCCTTCCAGTTTTTTGCAATGAAAGATATAGTAGGGTCGCACCCGGATTTTCAGGGAGTCCTGCATGAGTTTTTTCATCACATGCTTGTCGTCATTGATCCCCTTGAGCAGCACGGTCTGGTTGCCCACCTGGATACCGGCCCTGGTCAGTTTTGCAACGGCCCCGGCCGCCTCTTCCGTGATCTCCCTGGAGTGATTGAACTGGGTGTTCAGGTAGATGGCGCCGTGTTTTTCAAGCATACGGCAGAGGTCATCGGTGATGCGCATGGGCAGGACCACCGGAGTCCGGGTGCCGATCCGCTTGATTTCGACATGCTCGATGGTGTCCAGCTCGCCGAGAATCCAGTCCAGGTGCGCATCCGAAACCATCAGGGCATCGCCGCCGGTGAGCAGCACATCCCGGATCTCGGGATTCTGCCTCACATACTCGATGGCCTCGCTGATGCTTTCCCTGGCATAGAGCACGTTTTTGAAACCGATGTCCCGGCGCCGCAGACAGTGGCGGCAGAACATGGAGCAGGCATTGGTGACATTGATGATCAGCCGGTCCGGGTACAGCCTGGTTATGCACGGGGCAGGGGAGTTGTATAAAATTGTCTCCGGCTCGGTGACAACCGATGGGTCCAGGGCCTCGCGGATATCCGGCACCGCCTGCATGCGCACCGGACAGCGCGGGTCATCCGGGTCCATGAGGCTTGCGTAGTAGGGGGAGATCCCCCAGCGCACACCCCGGGCCACCTGGTTGATCTGGTCGCGTTCCTCCGGGGTGAGAGGCAATATTTCCGCCAGGGTATCAACATCACGAATCTGGTTTCTGACCTGCCATTGCCAGTTGTGCCATTCATCTTCAGTGCCACCGAGTAGCGACAGGATACGTGACCGGGCTGCCTGGAAACGTTCCTGCAGGTCAAGCCCGCAGGGGATGTTTTGTTTCGCTTCAAGATAATCCTGAATGGCTTCCCTGTATTCCCTGCACCGCTCCGTGGCAATCTTTCTGCCCTGTTCGGTCACTCCTGCCGGGCCTTCGCTGATCATTTCCTTTGTTTCCATCAGGTCTCCACTGCTGTTGAATACCGTTGTACCGCCACCTCGATCATCCTCTCCAGCATGCCTTCATAGTCATAGCCTGCAATTCGAAGTGCGGTGAAAAAAGATCCATGGCAATGGATCGCCGCCATGGAGTTGAGTTCCAGGACATGGGGCTGCCCCTCGCTGTCCAGGCGAAAATCGACCCTGGCGTAATCGCGGCACTTCAGGACCCTGAATGTCCGGGCCGCGATTTCCTGCAACTCCTCTTTCAGGCTGCCCGGGATATGGGCAGGGCAGATGTGCCCATACCTGTTGTTTTTCTTCCCCTCGTACGACTGAAAGCACTGGCCGCTGCCGTGCAGATCGATCTCCACCGGTTCAAAGATCTCGAGTGCATCTCCGTTGCCCATGATCGCGACATTGAATTCGCGGCCGTCCAGGAACTCTTCCAGCAGCAGGGGCTGGTGGAAATCGTCCAGGGTGGCCGCAACCGCCCTGGCCAGTTCCGCCGGAGTGTTGACCACGGAAATACCGAAACTTGCCGCCTCGTTTTCAGGCTTGATGATCAGGGGGAACTGCAGGTCCAGGTCCTGTGCCTCTGGTGGGGTTATGGTCCTTTCCAGGAGGACGAAGCGGGGGGTCGGGATACCGGCCTGGAGCAGGACCCGTTTGGTCATGTCCTTGTCAAGCGCCAGGGAATGGGCAAGGGGTGTGGACCCCGTATAGGGTATACCGGCCATTTCAAGTATCGAGGGAACATGCGTATAGCGGCAGTTGCCCTGGATGCCATAGGCCAGGTTCAGGGCGATGCCATTGGGCCTGAACCCGGAGCCGTTTTTGGGCAGAAACGACTCAATCCTGGGGAGCAGGAAGGTGTCCCCGTCAAAATCCGCAACCACGTGGTTCCGCTCCTTAAGAGCCGAAATGACCAGGTCGATCTCTTCACGAAAGTACATCTCCCTGTTCTGAATGCCCAGCCGGTTGACCACCTTTCCCTGGTTGATATTGTGAATGACCGCTACATGCATGGCTTTTTTCAGGCTTCCTGAAGCCTTCCTCCACGAATGTTCTCTTTAGTCCATGATGTATGATCGGCCTGGAAAAAGCGTTCACTTTTGTCTGAAGAATTTTTTGAAACATTTCGCATCAGTCCGAATTCCAGCCGGGTTGTCTATCGCGCTAACCAGCAGACAGACGAGGTATGGGAGCTGTTTGGCGTGTACGATGATTCCTACGCAGGCGGGAGCATCCTGCCCCTCTTCATGCCGGCCGGCCTTTCCGGGGCATTGCAGAAATAAGAGGTGTCCGGGTGGATAAAAAACGCATAAGGATACCTGTTTATCCAGTCTGTTTTTTTTCGTACGCCGACACCGGGACACGGTGCTTTTTTTTGTACTGGCTTGGTGTCATACAGGTGAGTTTTTTGAAAACCGTGGCAAAATTCTGGCTGGAGGAAAAGCCCAGGTCAAAGGCGACGGTGGTGATGTCCCTGTCTCGC